>JBEPXV010000124.1:0-6304 GCA_041641695.1 Gammaproteobacteria bacterium
GTAAGCTGCAGCCGGAGTTCTTCCCGAGCGTCTTTGGACCGGACCAGGACCAGCTCCTGGATGCCAAGGTGGTGGAGGAGAAGTTCGCCGCCCTGGCCGAAGAGATCCGGGAAGCCACCGGCAACACGCGCGACCCGGTGGAGGTGGCGGACGGCTACCTGAAGATCGCCGTAGAGAACATGGCCAACGCCATCAAGAAGATCTCGGTCCAGCGCGGCTACGACGTGACGGAGTACACCCTGGCCTGCTTCGGCGGCGCCGGCGGTCAGCATGCCTGCCTGGTGGCCGACGCGCTGGGCATGACCCGGGTGCTGCTGCATCCCTTCGCGGGCGTGCTGTCGGCCTACGGCATGGGCCTGGCGGACGTGCGCGCCATGCGTGAGCAGTCCATCGAGCTGCGCCTGGAGGCCGATGCGATGCCGCGGATCGAGACGGTGGTGGAACAGCTCGCCGAGGGCGCGCGGGGCGAGCTGCTGGATCAGGACCAGCCCGGGGACCGGATCCGGCTGCAGCGAAAGCTGCATGTCCGCTACGAGGGTTCCGACGTGGCGCTGGCGGTGCCCTTCGGCGCCAGGGCCGACATGATCGAAGCCTTCAAGGCGGCCTACCGGGCCCGCTTCGGCTTTGTCATGGGCGACAAGCCCCTGATCGCGGCCGCCGGAGTGGTGGAAGCCGTGGCCGAGACCGAGGCGTTGTCCTCGGATCAAAGTGTCTCCGCCGGGACCGGTGAGCCGGAGGCTGTGGCGACCGTGCAGGCATACGTCGCCGGCAGCCGCCGCGACACGCCCGTTTATCGGCGTGACTCGCTGCATGCGGGCGACGTGCTGAAAGGGCCGGCGATCGTGGTGGAGGATACCGCCACCACCGTCGTCGAGCCGGGCTGGCAGGGTGAGTACACGCCGGACGGCAATCTGCTGTTAACGCGCGTCGAAGCCCTGTCCCGGACCGACGCCATCGGCACGGAGTGCGATCCGGTCATGCTGGAAGTGTTCAACAACCTGTTCATGTCGATCGCCGAACAGATGGGCTACACGCTGCAGAACACGGCGTTCTCCGTGAACATCAAGGAGCGGCTGGACTTCTCCTGTGCCATCTTTGATGCCGGGGGCCAGCTCATCGCCAACGCGCCGCACATGCCGGTGCACCTGGGGTCCATGGGGGAGAGCGTCCGCGCGGTGATCCGCAACAACGAAGGGTCAATTCGCCCGGGCGACGTGTTCGTGCTGAACGCTCCCTACAACGGCGGCACGCATCTGCCGGACGTCACGGTCATTACGCCGGTCTACGACGACGATGGCCGGGAGATCCTCTTCTACGTCGGCTCGCGCGGGCACCACGCGGACATCGGCGGCATCACCCCGGGATCGATGCCCTCGCACTCCCGGAGCGTCGACGAGGAAGGCGTGTTGATCGACAACTTCAAGCTGGTGGACCGTGGCACGCTGCGGGAGGAAGCGTTCATCGACCTGCTTTCGTCGGGCGAGTATCCGGCGCGCAATCCACAGCAGAACATTTCGGATATCCAGGCCCAGATCGCCGCCAACGAGAAGGGCATCCGTGAGCTGCGCAAGATGGTGCAGCATTTCGGGCTGGACACGGTGCAGGCGTACATGGGCCATGTCCAGGACAACGCCGAGGAATCCGTGCGGCGGGTGATCCACGTGCTGAAGGACGGCGAGTTCGCGTATCCCATGGATGACGGGTCGGAGGTCCGGGTCAAGGTGTCCATCGACCGCGAGCGGCGTCATGCCCGTGTGGATTTTTCCGGCAGCAGCCGGCAGCGCCCGAGCAATTTCAACGCCCCGGCGGCAGTCTGCCGGGCCGCCGTCCTGTACGTGTTCCGTACCCTCGTCGAGGACGAGATCCCGATGAACGAGGGCTGTCTCAAGCCCATCGACCTGATCATCCCCGAGGGGTCCATGCTCAATCCGACATATCCCGCCGCCGTGGTGGCGGGCAACGTCGAGACGTCCCAGGTCATCACCGATACCCTGTACGGGGCGCTGGGCGTCATGGCGGCGGCCCAGGGCACGATGAACAATACGACCTTCGGCAACGACCGCTACCAGTACTACGAAACCGTGTGCGGCGGCTCCGGTGCGGGGCCGGACTTCGACGGCACCTCGGCGGTGCATACCCACATGACCAATTCGAGGCTCACCGACCCGGAGGTGCTGGAGCTGCGCTATCCGGTGCGCGTGGACGGCTTCGAGGTGCGCGCCGATTCCGGCGGACGGGGACGCCACCGGGGCGGCGACGGCGCCCGCCGGCGGCTGCGCTTCCTGGAGGAAATGGACGTGGTGATACTGGCGAACCACCGGGAAGTGCCGCCCTTCGGCCTCGAGGGCGGCGCGCCCGGCGCACGCGGCCGCAACTGGGTGGAGCGCAGCGACGGCACCCGGGACGAGATGACCGCCACCGACCAGCGGCGCATGCGCCCGGGGGATGTCTTCGTGCTGGAGACGCCCGGCGGCGGGGGGTTCGGCAAGGCCTGATTTCGCGGCGCCGGTGCTTGGGGGGCGGAAACGCCCGGCGGCGGGTACTGTTGGGTTATCCAGTACGACCGCGGGCGAATTCTGGTCTAGAATGAATCGTCCACCCCCACTTCGGGCTCAGCATGGCCGACGCAGCCGAATACTGGTTCGCGGAAGGAACCTATGCTTTCAAGGCGGGCATTCCCCTGACCGATCTCGAGCGTCATTACCCCGAGAGGGACATGAATCCCCGCGAGTGGAATGCACTGGAGCGCGGTTGGGTCGCGGAACGGATCAAGGCACTGGAGGAAAGCGGCCAGAACCGCCTGTTCTGACCCGAAGACGCCGCGGGCGTCTCAGCCCCGGGTTGCGGCCTCCCGGCTGCGCTCGCCCAGCCCCGACCCGGCATCATCGATCCCGGGGAACCGTTCGCGATATCTGAATTGCTCCCACCAGGTGGGTGCCCGCAGTGCCGGGTCGTCCAGATCAACCCAATGCTGTTTTCCGGTGCGGGTGCGCACCAGCAGACGGTCGTCGGCAATCTCGATCACCGTCCAGAATTTCTTGACCAGGTAGCTGTAGCTTTCACCATGGCTGGTGGGGGTGACGGCCTGGGCCCGCGGCCCGGGACGGGCGCTGAATTTGGTCTTGGTAAAAACGACGGGGTCGCCTTTTTGAAACCGATCTGAGCGCATGGTGGCGTATCTGCTAAAGATATTACTATATATATTATATTACCATTAAATCACCGGAGCACCAAGACCTCGCGCAATACGAAACAGTCCGCCCACGCGACGGGCCACCAACCGGATCATGGATAGAGCCGCTGCGCCTGCCAGGCGCTTCCGTCCCAATCGAAGCACATGCGGTCGTGGAGGCGGTTGGCCCGACCCTGCCAGAATTCGATGCGCTGGACCTCGATGCGGAAGCCGCCCCAGAAGTCCGGCAGGGGCACGGTCTGGTCCCGGAATCGTCCGCGCATTTCCCGCTCGCGTTCCTCCAGCTCCGAGCGGCTGGCCAGGGGCCGGCTCTGCCGGGATGCCCAGGCGCCAATCTGGCTCCCCCGGTCTCGGCTCTGGAAATAGCGCTCGGATTGGTCTCTGTCCACCATCGCGACCGGGCCCTCGATGCGCACCTGGCGCTGCAGCGCGGTCCAGTGAATCACCGCCGCCGCTCGCGGATTGGCGCGGAGCTCCTCGCCCTTGCGGCTTTCGTAGTTGGTATAGAACACCACGGCGCGTTCCTCGATCTCCTTGAGCAGCACCATGCGTGCCGACGGCCGTCCGTCCGGGGTGCTGGTGGCGAGGCACATGGCGTCCGCCAGCATGATGTGCGACCTGCGCGCCTCGTCGAACCACTCGCCGAACAGGGCGACCGGGTCGCGCTGGTGAATATCCGACGGCAGGCCGGACAGGATGCCCTTGCCGGCGGTAAAACCTTTTCGAAGCAGTGAAAACAGGGACATGTTTGATTATCGAATATTGAGCTTCACTTAAAGATGTCAGGGCCGACTGGTGCTGATCCGAAAGCCTGTACCAACACTTGATGCGACTCCGGTTTGTCCCGCCCCTGGTCGTGGCCGAGAAAAAGAAGGACCGGCGTCGCCAGGCCCCTTGAATACCCCGAAATTTGATTTATTCTCGCGGGTCCCCGATTATTTTCCAGTTGTCCGACAACTGCAACGTTCAACCAGAAAGGTGATTCCAGATCATGGCGATTGAGGAAGGCAAGGCGGCTCCGCAGTTCACGCTGCGGGATTCCGACGGCAACAAGGTCGCGCTGAAGGATTTTCGCGGCCGGGATGTGGTGGTGTATTTCTATCCGAAAGACGATACGCCGGGTTGCACCAAGGAGGCATGTGGGTTCCGGGACCTGTGGGGCGATATCGAGCAACGTGGAGCAGTGGTGCTCGGCATATCGCCGGACGACGCCGCGTCCCATCGCCAATTCGCGGACAAGTACGACTTGCCGTTCACACTATTGTCCGATCCCGACAAGAAGGTCATGACCAAATACGGGGCCTGGGGCGAGAAGATGATGTACGGGAAAAAGACGACCGGTGTCATCCGCTCCACCGTCTGGATCGGCCCGGACGGCAAGGTCGTCAGGCATTGGCGCAAGGTCCCAAAGGCCGCGGACCATCCAGCGAAAGTCCTGGAGGCCTTGAAGGCCCGCGAGTGAGGTTTCTTTGGTCGCCTCGATTACAATGTTATAATATTACATTGTAATTTTTGAGACCGGACCATTGACGCGTGCTGTCCGTATCCTGGTGGTGTTCCTCGGCCTGTTGCCGGTCCTGGCTATGAGCGCCGGGGACGAGCCGTTGCGGATTCAGGTCAGTATCCCGCCCCTGAAGTACCTCGTGGAGCGCGTGGGGGGTGCGCGGGTGGACGTCGGCGTGGTGGTCGAGGCGGGACAGAGTCCCGAGACCTATGAGCCGACCCCGCGCCAGGTTGGCGCGTTGGCGAACGCAGACGTTTTCTTCGGGGTCGGCATGCCGCTGGAAGCGGCCTGGCGCCGACAGCTCCGGCAGTCGGCACCGGCCGGTCCGGAGTGGATCGACCTGGCGGCGAGTCTGCCGGCGCGCGGCGTCGTCGATGAGCAGGAAGAGGAGGCCGACGCGCATGACCACGCCGGCGACGATGCGGCATCCGGAACCCATCGACACCACGATGGCATCGATCCCCACGTCTGGCTCAGCCCGCGCAACGCCCGGCACATGACCTCGGTCGTCGCCGAAGTCCTGGGACGCGCGGCGCCCGGGTCCGTGGATCGTTTCAACGCCAATGCCCGTGAGCTGGCGTCCGAGCTGGAATCCCTTGACGGCGAGATCGCAGAATTGCTGGCGGCATCGGAGGTCGACGCGTTCCTGGTTTATCATCCCGCCTGGGGCCACTTTGCGCGCGCCTACGGCCTGGAACAGATTTCGATCGAACGGGAAGGCAAGGAGCCCGGACCCCGGGGCCTCGTCGGGATTATCCGCAGGGCCCGGGACATGGGTATCGCGACGATATTCGTGGACCCCAGGCACGGCGATCGTCTGGCGCGCACCGTTGCCGAGGCAATAGACGCCCGGCTGGAGGTGCTGGATCCTCTGGCGTACGATTACCAGGATAATCTGCGCCACGCGGCTCAGGCGATCTCCGCTTCCCGCTCATGACCAGTACGCCGTCACCGGATACCGTTATCGACCTCGAAGACGTCTGGTACCGTTTCGACGGCGGTCCACCTGTCCTCGAAGGCGTCACGCTGCAAGTCCCCGACAAGGCGTTCATCGGCGTGGTGGGCCCCAACGCGGGCGGCAAAAGCACCCTGCTGAAAATCATCCTTGGCCTTTACCGGCCCTACAGGGGGCGTGTGACGGTGCTGGGGGATTCGCCTTCCCGGGCGCGGCGGCGAATCGGCTACGTACCGCAGTACCCGAGCTTCTCGCGGGAGTTCCCGACGGATGTCATGCACGCGGTGCTCATGGGACGGCTCGGCCTGTCGCGGGGCTTCGGCGGCTACACGGACACGGACCGCGATCTCGCGCGGCAGGCGATGGCGGAGACCGAGATCGAGTCCCTGGCCGGTCGTCACATCAACACCTTGTCCGGCGGCCAGCTGCAACGGGTGCTGGTGGCGCGGGCGCTGGTCTGCGAGCCCCGGATCCTGCTTCTGGACGAGCCCACATCGAACATCGATCAGCGGGTTGAAACCGACATTTTCGATTATCTCCGGGAGTTCAACCGGCGCATGACCATCGTCGTGGTATCTCATGATATCGGCTTCATATCAGGCTATGTGGACCGGGTCGCCTGCCTTAACAAGACACTGGTCTGCCACGACAC
>JBEPXV010000125.1:0-6201 GCA_041641695.1 Gammaproteobacteria bacterium
CCGCAGGTATGCCAGCACGTCCTTGATCTCGCGCCGGTCGAAAAACGACAGCTCGCCGCTGACTTCGTAGGGTATGCGCATCTCCCGCATCTTCCGTTCCAGCACCCGGGACTGGTGATTGCCGCGGTACAGCACGGCGTAGTCGCCGAAAGCAGTTCGATTCTGGAAGCGGTGATGCATGAGGGTGCCGGTAATCCGCTCCGCCTCGCGCTCCTCGTTGTCCGCCGTCAGCACGCGTATCGCCGGGCCGTGTCCCAGCTCGCTCCACAGGCGCTTTTCGAAGACCCGTTCGTTGTGTGCGATCAGGCTGTTGGCGGCGGCCAGGATGCGGCCCACCGAGCGGTAGTTCTGCTCCAGCTTGACCACCTCGAGACCGGGAAAGTCATCCCGCAGCCGCGCCAGATTCTCCGGGCGGGCGCCGCGCCAGGCGTAAATGGACTGGTCGTCGTCGCCGACCACGGTCAGCCCGGTGCCGTCGTCCGCCAGCAGGCGGATCAGCTCGTACTGGGTGTTGTTGGTGTCCTGGTATTCATCCACCAGGATGTGCCGCACGGCCCGCCGCCAGCGCGCAAGCAGCTCGGGCTCGTCGGCGAGCAACCGCGCCGGCAGGTAAACCAGGTCATCCAGATCCACGGCATTGTAGGCCCGAAGCTGCCGGTTGTAGGCGCCGTAGACCCGGGCGGCCGCCCGCTGTATCGGATCGTCGTGGGGCGCGCTTTCGGCCTGCTCGGGGGTCACCCAGTCGTTCTTCCACCAGGAGATCCGCTGGCGTACCCGCTCGCCGACGCCTCGCTGCCCGGACAGCTGGTCGCGCATCAGCTCGTTCACCACCAGCCCCGAATCGGCGCCGTCGAGAATCGAGAACGGCGTCCTCAGGCCCGCCGCCGCCGCGTGCCGATTCAGGAAGCGCATCCCGAAGCGATGGAAGGTGGAGATGCTCAGGGCCGCGGCGGTGTCCGTGTCCAGCTCGCTGTTCAATCGCCCGCGCATTTCCCGGGCGGCCTTGTTGGTGAACGTGACCGCCAGGATGCTCGAAGGGTCGACGGCCCCGCGCCGGATCAGGTGAAGAATCTTGTGGGCGATGACGCGGGTCTTGCCGCTGCCTGCCCCGGCCAGCACAAGAAGAGCCCCGCCGCCGTGCTCGACAGCCTGCCGCTGCTCCCTGTTGAGCACGGCTACAGAACGGGTCGGGAATGGCGCGGCACGGGCACGGCGCTACTTGTCCGTTTCCGCCGGGCCGGAGCTTTCGGACTCGTCATCCTCGGGGTATTCCTCGTCGCCCTCGGGCCTGAACCGCCTGGACAGGCGCACACCCACCTCGAACAGCAGCCATACCGGCAGGGCGAGCAGCGTCTGGGAGAAGATATCGGGCGGCGTCATGAGCATGCCGACGACGAACGCGCCGACAATGATGTAGGGCCGCTTGGCGGCGAGGCTCTCGGGCGTGGTAATGCCCATCTTGACCATGATCACCGTGGCCACCGGCACCTCGAAGGACACGCCGAAGGCGAAGAACAGCTTCATGCAGAAGGTGAAGTAAGCGTTGATATCGGTCATCACCGCCACGCCCTCTGGAGCCGCGTTGGCGAAGAACGCGAACACCAGGGGGAACACGACGAAGTAGGCGAAAACGATGCCCAGGTAGAACAGCAGCGTGCTGGATACCAGCAGTGGAATCGCCAGGGCCTTCTCGTTGTCGTACAACCCCGGCGCCACGAACGACCAGAGCTGGTGAAGCAGGTACGGCATCGCGCCGATCACTGACAGGGCGATGACCAGCTTGAGGGGGACAAAGAACGGCCCGTGCGGCTCCGTGGAAATCATGGAGGTGCCTTCCGGCAGGGCCGCCATCAGCGGCTTGGCGAAAAACACGTACAGGTCGTTGGCGAACGGCACCAGCACGAGGATCAGGATCACGATGGCCAGCAGGCCCCGCAGTATACGGTCGCGCAGCTCCACCAGGTGGGAGACGAAGGATTCCTTGTTGCTCAGATCAGCCATGGATTACGCCGGAGTGCGATGCCGGGTTGCTATTCGGATTTGCCTGCATTCGACCCGGATTCCGTGGGCGAATCATCAGCCGGCGCTTTTGAGGCCGGTTTCGTCGAGGCGGGTTCCTTCGCGTCCGTTCCGCCGCCGGCGGGGGTGCCGGCGGCCGGCTTGGCCGAAGACGACGCGGCCTTGCCCTTGCCTTCGTCGGTATCGACCTGCTGGTTCAGCTCCTGCTGAAACGAGTTCATGCTCTCGCGGGTCTTGGACAGGCTCTCCTTGGCCTCGCGCAGCTCGTGGAGCTCCTCCTGTCTCAACTCATCGTCAATATCGCGCTTGACCTGGGAGACCATGCGCTTGGCCCGGCCGACCCACATGCCGGCGGTGCGCGCGGCGCGGGGCAGGCGCTCGGGGCCGAGCACCAGCAACGCCACGACGCCAATGACGGCCAGCTCAAAAAAACCGATATCGAACATAAAGGCGGGCTACGGTTCTGCAGTGGCCTTTATGATTGGTTCTGTTTCGCCGAGCCGCCGCTGGTACGCGTCGTGTCCTCGCTCTTGTCGTCTTCTTTCAGGGATTCACCCTTGTCCTCGATACGCGCCTCGTCCTCGGACTTGTCTTCGCTTGCCTCTTCCTCTTCGTCGCCTTCCTTCACGGATTTCTTGAAGCTCTTGATGGCGCCGCCCAGGTCGCCGCCGATGTTGCGCAGCTTTTTCGTGCCGAACAGCAACAGCACGATAACCAGGATGATCAACAGCTGCCAGACACTGATACCGCCCATACCCATAGATATCTCCTAACGCCAGGAATATGTTTTAAGAATTTGCATCCACCCCGCTACCGTGGAACCGGTCTCTGCGGGCCGGGCTTCAACGTGTACGCTCGAAAGCCCGGGCCGGTTCGGAGTGTACCCCGGATAGCCATGCACGAATCAGGGATTTTCGTCCCGCCGGGCTTTTTCCTCGATCCCCGAGGTTCCAAATCGTCGCGCCAGCTCCTCCAGCACGTCCCGGGGGCCGAGGCCCGAGTGGGACAACAGAACCAATGTATGAAACCACAGATCGGCGGTTTCATAAACCAGATGATCCCGATCCCCGTCTTTGGCTGCCAGCGCGACTTCGAACGATTCCTCGGCCACCTTCTTCAGGATCGCGTCCAGGCCCTGGTGATGGAGCCTGGCGACATAGGACGTGCCGGGATCGGCGTTCTTGCGCTGCTCCAGCACGGCCGCCAGGTCGTCCAGCTCCATTGAACCGCGCGGGCCGGTCATCCCGCGCTCCGGTCGCTGATTGGCGTGGTCATCGGTAAATCTCCCCCGGATCCCGCAGCGGCGCGTCCGTTTCCTGCCAGACCCCGTTGTCCAGCTTTCGGAAAAAGCAGCTCTCCCGGCCCGTGTGGCAGGCGATGCCGCCGACCTGTTCCACGCTGAGCAGCACGGCGTCGCCGTCGCAGTCCAGGCGCAGCTCCCTGACCAGCTGATAATGGCCGGATTCCTCGCCCTTGTGCCACAGCCGGCCCCGGGACCGCGACCAGTACACGGCGCGTCCCGTCTCGGCCGTCAGGCGCAGCGCGTCGCGGTTCATCCACGCCAGCATCAGCAGGCGGCCGCTGGAGTCATCCTGGGCAACGGCGGCCACCAGGCCTTCCCGGTTCCAGGCCACCTCGTCCAGCCAGTTTTCCGCTTCACTCGTCATTGCCCCGCGCTGCCTACAACCTGACTGTAATGCCGTGGCCCGCCATGCATTCCTTGGCCTGGCGCACGGTGTATTCGCCAAAGTGAAAAATCGAGGCGGCCAGAACCGCATCGGCGTGCCCGTCGATCACCCCCTGCGCCAGGTGCTCCAGGCCCCCGACGCCGCCGCTGGCGATCACTGGCACCGGCACGGCATCGGAGACCGCGCGTGTCAGGGCCACGTCGAATCCATCCCGGGTGCCGTCCCGGTCCATGCTGGTGAGCAGGATCTCGCCGGCCCCGTATTCCGCCACCCGGACCGCCCACTGTATCGCATCCAGGCCCGTGGCGCGGCGTCCGCCGTGGGTGAATACTTCCCAGGCGGGCCCGGCTCCGCCGGACACCTGCTTGGCGTCCATCGCCACCACGATGCATTGCGCGCCGAAGCGCTCGCTCGCTTCCCGGACCAAGCCGGGATCGTTCACCGCCGCGGTATTCATGGAGACCTTGTCGGCGCCCGCCGCCAGCATCCGCCGGATATCCTCGACGCTGCGTATTCCGCCGCCCACGGTGAGCGGAATGAACACCTGGTCCGCCACCTGCTCCACCACGTGCACCATGGTCTCCCGTTCCTCGGAGCTGGCGGTGATGTCCAGGAACGTGATCTCGTCGGCGCCCTGCTCGTCGTAGCGCCGGGCGACCTCCACCGGGTCGCCGGCGTCGCGTATATCAACGAAACGAACGCCTTTCACGACGCGTCCGCCGTCCACGTCCAGGCAGGGAATGACACGCTTGGCGAGGGGCACGGCTAATCGCCTTCCTCGAGCAGCTTCAGGCCGGTGGCGAAATCCAGGGAGCCATCGTAGATCGCGCGTCCGGTGATGGCGCCCGCCACGCCGGAGTCGGCAATCTCCAGCAGGCCGCGCAGGTCATCGAGATTGGCTATGCCGCCGGAGGCGAACACCGGGATTCGCACGGCCTCGGCCAGGCGCCGGGTGGCCTCGATGTTGACCCCGGTCAACATGCCGTCGCGCGAGATATCGGTATAAATAATGGCCTCGACGCCGTCGTCCTCCATGTGCCGGGCCAGGTCGATGACGTCGTGCTTGGACAACTTGGACCAGCCCTCCACCGCCAGCTTGCCGTCCCGGGCGTCCAGGCCGACGATAATGTGGCCCGGGAACTCCAGGCACATGTCGCTCACGAAATGCGGCTCGTTCACCGCCTTGGTGCCGAGAATCGCGTACTGCACCCCGGCCTCCAGGTACGCGTCGATGGTCTGCTCGTCCCGGATTCCCCCGCCGATCTGAATCGGCGTGTCGGGAAACTCCCGGGCAATCCGGTGTACCGCATCGGCGTTTACGGGCCGGCCGGCGGTGGCGCCGTCAAGGTCGACCACGTGCAGGCGCCTGGCGCCCGCGTCGATCCAGCGGCGTGCCGCCGCCACCGGGTCGTTCTCGTAAATCGTGGCTTCGGTCATGTCGCCCTGGCGCAGCCGGACGCACTTGCCGTCCTGAATGTCGATGGCCGGAATCAGTAGCATGGCGGGTTGCGGATCCATGGGTGCCTGTTGGGTAGGGCCGCGGGTCTACGACCCGCCGTCCCATTCTATGAAGTTGCCGAGCAATTCTAATCCGTTTCGCTGGCTTTTTTCAGGATGAAACTGGATGGCGAACACATTGCCCCGCGCCGCGGCCGCCGCGAAGTCCACGCCGTAGCGGGTGGTGCCGTAGATCTCCCCGCGCGACGCCGGCAGGGCGCAGTAGCTGTGCACGAAATAGAACCAGGAATCCTGCTCGATGCCGCGCCACAACGGATGATCCCGCTCCAGGTGCACATTGTTCCAGCCCATATGCGGTATCTTCAGCCGGGCCCCGGTTTCCGCGTCCGTGAACCCGTCGGGCGCGTCGCCGCGCGCCTCCAGGAAATGCCGGACCTCGCCGCTCAGAAACCCCAGGCATTCCACGCCGCCGTCCTCGGTGCTGTGCTCGTACAGCGCCTGAAGGCCGATGCAAATGCCCAGGAACGGCTTGGCTTCCAGTGATTCGACCACGGCGTCCAGCAGCGCCGGATTGCCCCGGAGCCGGTCCATGACGGAGCGAATGGCGCTCTGCCCGGGAAAAACGACGCGGTCGGCGGCGGCCACATCGTCCGCCGCTTCGGTGACGCGCACCTCGCAGCCGCCCCCGGCGGCGGTTTCCAGGGCCCGGGCCACCGAGCGCAGGTTGCCGGTTCCCAGGTCGATGACCGCGATACGATTCATGGTTGCGTGAATACCGCCTGCAGGATTCGGGGCGTCGGCCTACAGAGACCCCTTGGTTGACGGCACCTCGGCGCCCCGCCGCGGGTCGATCGCCAGGGCGGCGCGCAATGCCCGGCCGAACGCCTTGAACACCGTTTCGGCGATATGATGCGCGTTGCGGCCCCGCAGGTTGTCGATGTGCAGGGTCACGTCGGCATGATTGCAGAAGGCCTGAAAGAACTCACGGAACAGGTCGACGTCGAACTCGCCGATCCGCGCGCGGGGGTACTCCACG
>JBEPXV010000126.1:0-6195 GCA_041641695.1 Gammaproteobacteria bacterium
TGGTCATCGACATACTGGTGATCGCGGTCCTCGGCGGCCTGCGCCACCCCATCGGCCCGTTCCTGGGGGCGATCGTATTCGTCCTGCTGCAGAACTTCGCCATCGATCTCATCGACCGGGAGCGGTTTAACACCGTCATCGGACTGGCGTTCCTTTTGATCGTCCTGTTCTCGCCGGACGGCCTGCTGGGGCTCTGGGAGCGGTTCCGGTCCCGGGTCCGAACAAGCACCAATGCGCGGCACATGAAGAGCCGCGTTGACCAGATCGACACGCATCCGTCCGGATCGGTCGAAAACACGTAAACAAAACCCTGCGGAGGAACTGAGAATGGTTGGAATAGGCAAGAAAACTGTCGTAGCCGCGGCAATGACGCTGTCGTTTGGCGGCGCCGCGGTTGCACAGGACGACACGATAAAGATGGGCGCCCTGGCGACGCTCGAAGGGGCATTCACGGTCATGGGCGAGGATAGCATCCGCGGCGTCAAAATGGCGCTCGAGGAGCACGGCTACGAGGTTGCCGGCAAGAAGATCGAGCTGATCACAGGCTCGTCGGACGCCTCGCCGGACAGCGCGATACGCGCCGCCCGCAAGCTGGTGGAGCAGGACGGCGTCGAGGTGCTGGTGGGTCCGTTGTCCGGGTCCGAAGGCCTGGCCGTGAAGGACTACGCCAAGACCCAGCCGGACGTGACCTTCCTGAACGGCTCTTCCGCCGCCCAGGACACCACCCTGCGCAATCCGGCGGAGAACTTCTTCCGCTTCAGCACCGATGGCGCCCAGTGGATGGCCGGCCTGGGCGAGTACGTTTACAACGAGAAAGGCTACCGCAAGGTCGCAGTGCTTGCCGAGGACTACTCATTCCCTTACACCCAGGTGTTCGGCTTCCTGGAGCCCTTCTGCCGCCTGGGCGGCGAGGCGCCGATCGATGCCCGCTTCTGGGTGCCCATCGGCAACAAGGACTACTCGTCGGTGATCGCCTCGCTGCCGGATGACGTCGACGCCATCTACGTCGCCCTGGGCGGCGCGGACGCCGTCAACTTCCTGACCCAGTATGAGCAGGCCGGCGGCTCGCTGCCGCTGATCGGCGGCTCCATCACCGTCGACCAGACAGTGCTCGGCGCCAAGGGCCGGACCCGTGAGTTCGTCAAGGGCACGCCTTCCGCCGGGCCGATCTCCGATACCTGGGACGACCCGCGCTGGAACGAGTTCGTCGCGGCCTACAAGGAACAGTTCCCGGACGGCTTCCCGTCCCCGTCGCTGTTCGCGCATGCCTACTATGTGAACACCAAGGCGGCGCTGCTGGGGCTCGAGGAAGTCGATGGTGATCTCTCCGACGGCGGCGAGAAGTACCGCGCGGCGCTGTCGAACCTCGAGTTCGAAACGCCCACGGGCATGGTCAGCCTGGATGATCGACGCCAGGCCATCGCCGACATCTTTCTGACGGAAGTCGTCGAGGGACCCGAAGGCGGCCTGGTGAACCAGACCATCAGCGTCACCAAGCAGGTTTCCCAGACCCTGGGTCTGCCCTACGAGGAGTTCCTCGAGTACGGGCAGGTCGGCCGCGAAAACCCGACCTGCGAATAAATCGCCACCCTGCGATGTCCGTGACCGGAACCGACGCCCTCTCCCGCCTCCAGAGCGCCGGGCGCTATGCGCTGGAGCTCGAGGCCGTCAGCCGCCATTTCGGCGCGCTGGTGGCCCTGGCGGATATCAACCTGACCGTCAGGGCGGGGGAGCGGCGTGCGGTTCTCGGCTCGAACGGAGCGGGCAAGACCACCTTGTTCAACGCTATTACCGGAGACTTTCCTCCCACGACCGGCCGTGTACGGCTGTTCGGGGAGGACGTGACGGACCTGCCCGTTCATGAGCGGGTCCGTCGCGGTCTTCGCCGGACTTACCAGATTTCATTGTTATTCCACGGCCTGACGGTCATCGACAACATCTATCTCGCCTGCCGCGGCGTGAACCGCCGGCGTTATTCGCTGCGTCGTCCGGCCCGCGACGACACCGCCATGGAGGCGGCAGATACGCTGCTGGAGGCCGTGCATCTCGAGGCGCTGCGCGACACGCAGGTGTCGACGCTCAGCTACGGTCAACAGCGCCAGCTCGAGGTGGCCCTGGCCCTGGCCGGCGCGCCGCGCCTGATCCTGTTCGACGAGCCGGCGGCGGGGCTGTCCCAGACGGAGCGCACGGAGCTGGTCGCCATTCTTCAGTCGCTGCCGGACCATATCGGCTACATCATCATCGAGCACGACATGGACGTGGCGCTTCGGGTCGCGGAGAGCGTGACCATGATGCACAACGGGCGAATCTTCAAGGAAGGCACGCCCGAGGAAATTGAGCAGGACCCGGAGGTCCAGGAGCTTTACCTGGGTCAGGGCCAGGCCCCGGGAGAGGACCGGGCCAATGTCTGACCGGTCCCGCAACCAGCGGCGGGCCGCCGCCTCCAGCGTCCTGCAGGTACGCGACCTGCATGTCTATTACGGCCAGTCCCACGCCCTGCAGGGCGTGGACCTGTCCCTGGAGCAGGGCGTGCACGCCGTGGTCGGCCGCAACGGCATGGGCAAGACCACCCTGTGCAACGCCATCATGGGCCTGCTGCCGGTGAGCCGGGGCTCGGTGCGCTTCCGCGGCGAGGAGATCACGGGCCTGCCGCCCTACAAGGTCGCCTCCCGCGGCATCGGCTACACCCCCCAGGGCCGCCGGCTGTGGCCGTCCCTGACGGTGGACGAGCACCTGCAGCTTGCCGAGAGCGGCGGCGCCTGGTCCATCGACCGGATCTACGCCACGTTCCCGCGGCTCGCCGAACGCAGGCAGAACAGCGGCGGCCAGCTTTCCGGGGGCGAGCAGCAGATGCTGGCGATATCACGAGCCCTGCTGCAGGACCCCGAGCTGCTGATCCTCGACGAGCCCACCGAGGGCCTGGCGCCGGTGATCGTGGAGCAGGTGGAGAAGCTGTTGGCGGAGCTCGCCGCCGAGGGCGACGTATCCATCCTGCTTATCGAGCAGAACATCGCGGTGGCCACCGCCATTTCCGATGATGTGGCGATCATGGTCAACGGCCGGATCAGCCGGGTAATGCCGGCCGATCAACTGGCCGCCGACCGCACCCTGCAGGAGCGCCTGCTGGGCGTCGGCCGGCATTCCCACGAGGACGTCGAAGCGTCCCTCCCGGATGCGGCGCCCGCCCCGGCGCCGGCGACCGCTGCCGGGGAAGCCGTCGCGCCGGAAACCGCCGAGGCCGCGGAGCCGGCGCAGGCGGAGAAGAGCGTCGTGTACGTGCCGCCCACACGCTGGTCGAGCGCGGCCTGGCGGGAAGGTGGACCGGGCGGCGAGGCGCTACCGAGCCCGTCCGGCGGCGAGCCGCCTTCGCGGCCGTTCGACGCGCGACCCGAGCCGCTGTTCAAGGAGCCGATGCGGGCCCTGCGCACCTCCGACGAGGATTACATCTATGTCGCCGGCACCTTCGACACCAAGGGTTCCGAGCTCAAGTACATCCGCGACCGGATTGTCGAGCACGGCCTGCGGGTGCGCACCGCGGACCTGTCCACCTCCGGCAAGCCTTCCAAAGCGGATGTCCCGCCGCACGTGGTCGCCGCCTATCACCGCGGCGGCTCCAACGCGGTGTTCACCGGCGAGCGGGGCGGCTCGGTCCGCGCCATGGGCGAGGCCTTCGAGAACTGGGTCCGGCACCAGGGCGGCGTCGCCGGCATCATCTCCGCCGCCGGCTCCGGGGGCACGGCCCTGGTGACACCGGCCATGCGCGCCCTGCCGGTGGGCGTGCCCAAGGTAATGATCTCCACCGTGGCCTCGGGGGACGTGGCTCAATACGTCGGAGCCTCGGACATCATGATGATGTACTCGGTCACCGACGTGCAGGGCCTCAACCGTATTTCCAAGCGCGTGCTCGCCAACGGCGCCAACGCCCTCGCCGGCATGGTGGCGGACGTGCGCAAGGCGGCAGCCGAGGACCGCGGCGGCGACGACAAGCCGGGTCTGGCGCTGACCATGTTCGGCGTGACCACCACCGCCGTGCAGCAGATCGTGGCGCGGGTCGAGGACCGCTACGACTGCCTGGTGTTCCACGCCACCGGCACCGGCGGCCGCTCCATGGAGAAGCTGGCGGACAGCGGCATGCTGGCGGCGGCCATCGATCTCACCACCACGGAGGTCTGCGACATGATGATGGGCGGTGTGTTCGCCGCCGGCGAGGATCGTTTCGGCGCTTTCATCCGCACGCGCATCCCCTGGGTCGGTTCCGTCGGCGCCCTGGACATGGTGAACTTCGGCGCCCCCGATACGGTGCCCGAGCGCTACCGCGGACGAACCTTCGTCGAGCACAACCCGCAGGTCACCCTGATGCGCACCACCGCCGAGGAGAACCGACGCATGGGCGAGTGGATTGCCGACCGGATCAACCAGATGACCGGGCCGGTGCGCTTCCTGATTCCCGAAGGCGGCGTGTCCGCGCTCGACGCGCCGGGCCAGCCGTTCCACGACCCGGAGGCCGACCGCGCCCTGTTCGACGCCATCGCCGGCCGCTTCCAGGAGAGCAGCACGCGGCGCCTGGTACGCAGCCCCCACCACATCAACGACCCGGCCTTTGCCCAGGCCGCCGTCGACGCACTGGAGGAAATCAATCCCATGCACAGGAGCATCAGAAATGCCACGATTTGAGCGGGCGGTTTTGCTCGAGAAGTTCAACGACCTGAAGCGCCGGGGCATCCCCATCGTCGGCGGCGGAGCGGGCACCGGCCTGTCGGCCAAGTGCGAGGAGGCGGGTGGCATCGACCTGATTGTCATCTACAACTCGGGCCGCTACCGCATGGCGGGCCGCGGCTCGCTGTCGGGCCTGATGGCCTACGGCAACGCCAACGACATCGTCATGGAGATGGCCCACGAAGTGCTGCCGGTGGTGACGAAGACGCCGGTGCTGGCGGGGGTCAACGGCACCGACCCGTTCTGCATCTTCGACGACTATCTCGACCGGGTTAAGGCAATCGGCTTCTCGGGCGTGCAGAACTTCCCGACGGTGGGGCTCATCGACGGCAACTTCCGCGCCAACCTGGAGGAGACCGGCATGGGCTACGGCCTGGAGGTGGACATGATCCGCCTGGCCCGCGACAAGGACCTGCTCACGACGCCGTACGTGTTCAACGACGACGACGCCGCCGCCATGGCCGCGGCCGGGGCCGACATCGTGGTCTGCCACCTGGGGCTGACCACCGGCGGCTCGATCGGCGCCGAGACGGCGCTGTCCCTGGAAGATTGTCCGGCCCTGGTCAACGCCTGGGCCGAAGCCGCGCTCAGGGTCAACCCGGATATCCTGGTGCTGGTGCACGGCGGGCCGGTGGCCATGCCGGACGATGCGCGCTACGTACTGGAAAACACCGACAACTGCCACGGATTCTACGGCGCCTCGTCGATGGAGCGACTGCCGACGGAAACCGCATTAACCGAACAGACCAGGGCCTTCAAGGCTCTTGGCACAGCCTGAACAGGAGGATGAAAGCATGAACAGCGGTCTGGTTGGATCGATCATTCTCTGGCTCATCGTCGCGATCATCGCGATCGTGGTGGTGGTGTACCTGTTGAACTGGCTCTATCACCGCTCGACCCGGGAAGTCGCCTTCGTGCGCACGGGCTTCGGCGGCGAGAAAGTGGTCATCAGCGGCGGGGCGTTCGTGCTGCCCATCCTGCACGAGGTCACTCCCGTCAATCTCAATGTCGTGCGCATCCCGGTGATCCGGGCCCGCGAGGAAGCGATCAGCACCCGCGACCGCATGCGCGTCGACGTGGAGGCGGAGTTCTTCGTGCGGGTATCGCAGGAGCGGGCGGCGGTGTCGGCCGCCGCGTCCACGCTCGGCCGCCGCACCATGGACCGCGACGGGCTCTCCGAGCTGCTGTCCGGCAAGTTCGTCGGCGCACTGCGCTCGGTGGCGGCCGAGCTGAGCATCGACGAGATGCACGAGCACCGCGAGGACATGCTGGCCAAGGTCGAGGAGCGGGCCCGCACCGCCCTGGCCCAGAACGGCCTGGAGCTCGAGTCGGTCGCCATCACCGACCTGGACCAGACCGATCTCGAGTACTTCAACCCGGCCAACCGCTTCGACGCCGAGGGCATGACCCAGCTCATCGAGGCGATCGAGGGCCGGCGCAAGCTGCGCAACGACATCGAGCAGGCCTCGATGGTGGCGA
>JBEPXV010000127.1:0-6169 GCA_041641695.1 Gammaproteobacteria bacterium
TTGACGATCACCAGCTCGGCGTCGTCGTAGGTCGGCACGATCTCATAGCCGTCGGTGCGAAGCTGCGTGAGGATGCGCTCGCTGTCCACCAGTGCCTTTGGGCAGCCGAGGCTCACCATGCCGATCCTGGGGGCTTGATTCATGACGGTACGTCTTACCTCACCGCCTGCCGTGATTGCAAGGCGGTAGTTGGGGGTGGGTATTTCAGCCTTCGCCCACTATCTCGTCGCGCAGAACGTTCTTCTGGACCTTGCCCATGGTGTTGCGCGGCAGCTCGTCCACGAAACGGACCGATTTCGGCGCCTTGTACGACGCCATCTCCTGCTTGACGTGATCGATGACTTCGGATTCGAAGAGGGTGCTTCCCGGCTCCCGCACCACGACCGCGCAGACCGCCTCGCCGAAATCCGGGTCGGGCAGCCCGACCACCGCAGACTCGACCACCCCGGGCATGGCGTCGATGCACAGCTCGATTTCCTTGGGGTAGACGTTGTAGCCGCCGGAGATGATCAGATCCTTGTGGCGGCCTTCGATGCGTATGTACCCGTTGTTGTCCCGGGATGCCAGGTCGCCGGTGATGAACCAGCCGTCCCCGGTGAACTCCTCCGCGGTCTTGTCGGGCTGGCGCCAGTATCCCTTGAACACGTTGGGACCCTTGACCTGCAGGACGCCGATCTCGTCGGCGCCTGCCTGCCTGCCGTCCGGCTTGATGATGCGCAGCTCGACCCCGGGCAGGGGCAGGCCGACGGTGCCGGGTACGCGGGCCCCGTCCAGGGGGTTGGAGGTATTCATCCCGGTCTCGGTCATCCCGTAGCGCTCCAGAATCACGTGTCCCGTGCGCTGCTCGAACTCCTCGAAGATCTGCGGCGACAGGGGCGCGGAACCGGATATGAACAGGCGCATGTTCCGGCAGCTTTCCCGGTCGAAGCGCTCGCTGCCGAGCAGCCGCGTGTAGTGGGTCGGCACGCCCATCATGACCGTGGCAGCCGGCATGAATTGAATGATGTTGTCGGTGCCGGCCTGTTGCAGAAAGCGCATCGAGGCACGGCTCCACAGGACGCAGTGGCAGGCTACGAACAGCCCGTGCACATGAAACAGGGGCAGCACATGCAGCAGAACGTCGTCCTCGCTGAAGCCCCAGGTCTCGACCAGGGTGCCGGCGTTGCTGGCCAGGTTGCCGTGGGTGATCATGGCGCCCTTGGGCCGGCCGGTGGTGCCCGAGGTGTAGACGATCGCCGCGGTGTCGTCGCTGTCCAACGGGCGGCAGTCCGTGAACGGCTCGGCGCTGTTCGCCGCCTCGATGAAGTTGCCGCCTCCGCCGCCGTCCAGGGTGTAAAAGTGCATGTCCGCCGCGAGCAGCGGCCGCAGCACGGACTCGCGGTCGGGCCGGCCGACCACCAGGCCGGGCTCGGCGTCGCCGACGAGGTACGCCAGCTCGTTGTGCTGATAGGCGGTGTTGAGCGGCAGGAATATCAGGCCGTAGCGCAGGCAGGCCAGATACAGGAACAGGGATTCGGGGGACTTGTCCACCTGGGCGGCGAGCCGGTCCCCGGGCGACAGCCCGTGCCCGGCGAACACCCCCGCGAAGCGGGCCGTAATCCGGTCCAGGTCGTTCCAGGTGTAGCGCGTACCCGCGTCGGTCTCCATCAGGACCCGGTCGTGGTGGCCGGGAAGCCGGCTGGTCAGCCGGGCAAACAGGTTATCGTTCATCCAAGCAGCCCATCATGCCTGCAAACGTGAGTGGGTGTACCCGCCTCTGCGGCGGTCAGTCCCCCCGGCCGCCGGGCGGGAAGTGCACGGGGAACGGCGTCACCTTGCCACCCTTGTCGTCGCTGGACGACAACACCTTGGCGGTGCCTTCCTTCTCGACCTCGTCGATGCGGATAACACTGTGCAGCGGCAGATAGGTGCGCTTGACCCCGGCGAACTGGCTCTTGAGCTGCTCCTCGCTGGGGTCCACCACCAGCTGCGAGCGTTCGCCGAATATCAGGTCACCGACTTCGACGAAGGCGTACAGGCTGGTCTGGCTCACCTCGCGCGCGTAGAGTTCGATCACGCTTCCCTGGTTATGGCAAACGATACGATAAATGCTTTTCTTGTCGCTCATCCGTTAATCGTCGATGATTTAGTGAAATTCACAATGCACGTCGGCCGGTACGGCCATGGAACCCCCTGAACATGATTCTACCAGCAATCGATTGGCCGGTGACGCCGGGTCCGCGCCGGCCCGCAAAAGGAATGCCTGGTTCCGTATCTGTTGGGGGCCGGCGGTGAGGTATTCAATACACGCAACGCGGCGATGCTGAATCCCGAGGACCCCGAAGCCCTGAGCGGCTTTCTCGCCCGCCTGGCCGACCACGGGGCGGACATGGACACCGTGTTCGCGCTGCGGGTCGCCGAAGCCGGTCTCAAGGCGCTGCGGGAGGCATCCACGCCGGTGCCCGCCATCGCGGTGGTGGGGCCCACCCAGACCGGCAAGAGCACGGTGGTCAACATCCTGGCCGGGGGCGAGCACGTGGACACCAGCCCGCTGGCCGCGCATACCCAGCGGGCCGCGGTGCTGGCGGTGGGCTGTGCGACGGACATGGACCGGATGCCGGATTTCCACGCCGCCGGGCTGCCGGTCGAGCCCCGGCCGGTGGCGGGCGACGGGCCGCTTCGCCTGATCTGGGATACCCCGGATTTCGATTCCAATGCCGCGGCGGTCTACCGGCAGCAGGTAGCCCGGGTTTGCGGCCTCGCCGACCGCGTCGTCGTCGTGTTGAGCCGGGAGAAGTACGCCGACCAGTCGGTCTGGCGGGTCCTGGAAACCATCGCGCCTTTGGACACACCCACCATGATATGCCTGAACAAGAGCGACCCCGGCCCGGATACCGGGGTGCTGATGCAGGCCATCGAGCGGCGGCTCGCCGGGAACCCGCTGGTGGCCGATGACATCCCGGTGCATCCGCTGCCAATGCTGCCTCCGGATGGCGTGCACGCCGCCCTGGCCCGGCCGGACGTCCGGACGTTCCGGGACGCGGTGCTCGACGGCCTGGAACGCCGGCCCGTGGTGGCCCGGCGGGCCGGCCTGGGGCGCCTGATCCGGCACAACTGGGAAGCCTGGGTGGCGCCGGTGGAGCAGGAACTGGCGTGCCGGCGCGAATGGGAAGAGCTGGTTGCCGGGCAGACCCGTTCCTTCCTGAAACGCTACCGCTCGGAGTACATCGATCATGCGAAGCACCACGACGTCGCCCAGAAGGCGATACTGGGGCTGCTGGAGCTGCTGGAGATCCCGGCGCTGGCCGGACCGATCTCCCGGACGCGGCGGGCGCTGACCTGGCCGTTCCGCCGGCTCGCCGCATCGTTCCCCGGCACCGGTGACAGTGCGCGGGACAAGGAGCTGGAAGTGCTGGACGCGGCGATCGATCACTATCTGCTGTCGCTGCGCGCCGAGGTCGCTTCCCATCGCCACCCGTGGTGGCGGGCCCTGGAGGCCGAGCTGGATGGCCGCGAGGCGAACCTGGAACAGGCGTTCCGCGATTCGATCGATCACTACCGGGAGGCGTTCCAGCCCCGTATCGACGATCTGTCCAACGAGCTGTACCAGCAGCTCAAGCGCAATCCAGCGACCCTCAACGCGCTGCGCGCCACCCGGATCGGCGCCGATGCCGGCGGCATCGTCATCGCCTTCAATACCGGTACCCTGGGGCTCTACGATGCCCTGTTCGCCCCGGCCGTGCTTTCGCTGACCTCCTATCTGACCGAAAGCGCCGTGGGCCAGTATCTCAGGAGCGTTATCGGGGGGCTGAAGCGCGAGCAGTACGAGCGCGTGAGCGCAATCATAGACGAGGATGTCGCGCGGCCGCTGGCGGCCCTGGAGCCCGAGGGGCCGGAGCTGACCGGCCTCACCGACGTGGACTTGGCGCGGGCCCGCGAGAGTCTGGCGGAGCTGGAGCCATGAGCGACGCGGAACGGCACAAGGCCGCCCTGCGCGAGTGGCTGGAAACAGCCGTGAACGAGGGCTGGCTCGACGGCGGCGAGATCCCGGCGCTGGACGAGCTGGAGGCGCATGGCGCCGACCGGCTGTTCCAGACCGGGAGCGCCCGGCCCCTGACGGTGGGCCTGTTTGGCGGCACCGGCGTCGGCAAGAGCAGCCTTCTCAATCGCCTGGTGGGCGAGGATGTCGCCCGGGTCGGCCTGGAGCGGCCGACGTCCACGGAAGTTACCCTGTATATCCACGAGCAGTATCCGCTCAATGACCTGGAGGGGCTGCTTCCCGTGGAGCGTGTGCGGGTGCTGACGCATCGGCGCGACAGGTACCGGGACGTGGTCTGGATCGACATGCCGGACATTGACAGCGTCGAGCTGGCCAACCGCGAGCTCGTGCTCGAATGGCTGCCGTATATCGACTGGCTGATCTATGTCGTCAGCCCGGAACGCTACCGGGACGATGCCGGCTGGCGCGTCCTGAAACAGCGCGGTCATCGCCACCACTGGCTGTTCGTCATGAACCGCTGGGATGCCGGTACGGCCGAGCAGCTCGCGGACTTCTCGCGAATTCTTGCCGCCGAAGGTTTCAACGAATCACTGCTGATCAAAACGAGCTGCACGGAGCCTGAGGACGACGATTTCGAGAGCATGAGCGGCCTGATCGACAACGCCGTCGCCGAGCACGGTCTCGCCGGGCTGCAGGAGATCGGGGAACGCGCCAGGCTGGGCGACCTGCAGCGGCGATGCGAGCACTACGCCGGGGCGCTGGGCAGCGCGGTGCAGTGGCGGGGCTTCATCGAGACCGGCGGGGCGACGCTCGGGGAGAAGCTGTCGGCACTGAATCATTATCTTGTGGACGAGGCGGCCATCGAGGCAGCCTACGTTGCCGGTCGCTCTTCCGGCGAGCGGGAGCGTGCCGCGAGCGCTCCGGCCCGGCCCCGGCTGGTCGCTGAGTATGTTCAGGATATCGAGTCCGCCATGGAGGTGGCCCGGCGGGACCTGCCGGCCGGCCCGGTCAGGGAGCGGACGCGTGCGGTCCTGGCGTCACTGGACCGGCGCGTTTCGGATGCCATCACCGGCGGTTTCCGGGAGGGCACGGCCCGCCCGGGCAATGCCCTGCAAAGGGGCGCGGCCGCCGTGACCGGCAGGCTGGTATACGTCCTGCCGCTGCTCGCGTGCCTGGGGATCGCGTACGTGGTCGTGACCCGTTACCAGCAGGGACTGAGCGGGGCCGGTGGTTTTCTCGGATTCGATTTCCTGGCCCATAGCCTCATGGTGCTGGGGCTGGCCGCGCTGGCTCCTTACCTGCTGTCCCGGGTGCTGCGTCCGTCGGTCCGGCGGTCCATCATCAAGCGTGTCGACGCGGCGCTCGCTCGCACCCGTTTGGAAGTCATGCGGGAATGGCAGGCGGCCATGAACGAAGCCTTTGAGCGACGGCGCGAGCTGGACGGCTCACTGGGAACCATCCGCGAGGCCATCGAGCGGGATCTGTAGACACCGCCCGGGCCGGAACGCGGTCTCGCGATACCTTTCGGGAGCGGGGGCATCCGGCAGCGCCCGGCCCGCCCGGGTCGTTGCCGCCGCGACGATCCCCCGTCCTGGTTAGCCCGGTCTCCCGTCAGTCGGAGATATCGGGAGCGGACAGACCGTCCTGTTTGTAATAGAAGTTCGCGATGGCTTCCATCTGCGAACGGTCCAGCCCCGATGCCATGCCGTTCATGACCGGGTTCTGGCGATCCCCCGACTGATAGTCGAGCAGGGCGCGGACGATGTACTCCGGATACTGGCCGGCCAGGATGGGCGCGCCCTGGGTCGCTTCCGGGTCTGCCGGGCTGTTGCCGTCCTGGTTATGGCAGGCGGCACATTGCTGTGCCGGATTGTCACCGGACACCTCGTTGGAGCCGGGCTCGCCCAGTGAGCTGAAGTACGCGGCGATATGCTCCATGTCCTGCTCGCCGAGACCGGCGGCCTGCGCCTGCATGGTGGGATGGGAGCGTTGCTCGTCCTTGTATGCCTTCAGGGCACTGACGATATAGAAATCGTGCTGCCCGCCGAGCTTCGGAACCCGGTATCCCGGGTAGGCGTTGCGCATACCGGGTGCGCCGTGGCAGCCCATGCAGGTCTGAGCGCGCAGCTTGCCGGTTTCGACATCGCCCGCCGCCTGGGCGTTCGAGCCGAACAACAGACAAACGGTCAC
>JBEPXV010000128.1:0-6165 GCA_041641695.1 Gammaproteobacteria bacterium
CCACGTGGCTGACCTGTCCGTCCTGGTCCGTCAGGGCGGTATTGGACCAGGCGATCCGCCTTGGCTCGCCGTCCCGGCTCAGCCAGTAGTTCTCGTGGGTGTTGGGGAAATCACCGCTGCGCAGCCGTTTGAAGACGCCCTCCACGCCGGCTCGCTCCTCGGGCAGCAGGAGCATGTCGAAGCGCCTGCCTTCGACCTCGGCCGCCGTATAGCCGGTCACGCGTTCGCATTCGCGGTTGAAGCGCACGATACAGCCCTGCCGGTCCATGACCATGACGAGCGCCCCGGCGGTATCCAATACGGCCGAGACGAACTCCTGCTCCTCGACCAGCGCCCGTTCGACCCGGTGGCGGTCGCTGAGATCATTGATCAATACGAAGAATCCCGTGACCGCACCATCCTGGTCCTTGTCGGGGATATAGCTGGCCGATACGTAACGGCTGCCCGCGTCCCGGTAGGCTAGCTCCGCCTCGAAATGGACCTCCTCGCCCGCCAGTGCCTTGTCCACGTATGCCTTTATCCGATCGTAAGCCTCGCTGCCAATGACCTCCCGCATGTGCCGGCCGCGGAGATAGTCCCGCGTATGCCCGAACCAGCGCTCATAAGCGGCGTTGTTGAACACATAGCGTCGATCGGCGCCTACATAGGAGATGAGGACGGGCACGTGGTCGGCGATCAGGGCCAGCCGGGCCTCGCTTTCCCGCCGGCGATGATCCGCGCGCCGCCGCTCGGTGATGTCGATCATGGCGGCGCGGCAGACCGTGGCGCCGCCGCTGTGCGCCCGGACGGATTCCAGGGACACCCAGCGGGTCTCGCCGCGCTCGGAGCGCAGCGCCAGCTCGACGTGGGTCCGGTGCTCGTCGTCGAAAGTCCGGCGCAGGTGCCCGAAGAAGGTCTGGCTCTGCCCGGGCTCCAGGTGGCCGGCGAAGGGCTGGTTCAGGAGCTCGGTGCGGGGCCTGCCCAGCTTGCGGGCCGCGGTCAGGTTGATCTCCCGGATCAGGCCGCGGGCGTCGAGGGTCAGGTAACCGATGGGCGCGAAGTCGTACAGATCCGAATAGCGGTCGCGTGCCTCTTCCAGGGCGCGCTGGGCCTCGCGCAGCTCACGGTTCTGCATCTCCAGTTCGACCTGGTGAATGCGCAGATTCTGGACCAGATTCCTGAGCCGGCTTTCCGCCGGGCTGCCGGCCAGCCGCTCCTCGAGGGCCGCCAGCTCGTCTGCCAGCTCGTCGTGGGACAAGCGTTCATAGTCCGTGCTCATACCCGTATTACCCCCTGCGGGTTCCCGCCGCCCCCGTCTTCGATCTGCATCAGCACGATCGGGCCCTCGGACTGCGACGCCCGGATCCTCCGGCCGCTGACTTTGAAGCTGCGGGTCCCGATATGCTCGAAGTCGTGGGTCACTTCGAGCCCGTCGAATTCACGGTCATCATTGATGACTCCGCGCAGCCGCTCCCTCAGCCCGGGTATGGCCCACTGCCCGTTGCCCAGCCGGTATACGAGATTTTCGAGTGTTTCCTCTTCCGTGACCTCGAACGTATCCAGGTAGGAGGTGCTTGCCGAAACGACCCGCAGGTCCTTGTCCAGAACCAGCATCGGGTGGCGCACCGCGGAGACGATCGCCTCCGCGTAGTCCCGCGCCAGCCGGGTTTCCTCGAGAGACTGTTTCAATTCGTTCACATCCACGAAGGCGATCACTGCGCCGTCGATCCGGTTTTCCCGGGTTTTGTAGGGTCTTACCCGCACCGAGTACCAGCGTCCTTCGTCGTCGCGGGCTTCGGTCTC
The DNA here is from genome assembly GCA_041641695.1 of Gammaproteobacteria bacterium. GTDB lineage: Bacteria > Pseudomonadota > Gammaproteobacteria > Arenicellales > JAANXG01 > JAANXG01. Next base: position 1,783 of record JBEPXV010000128.1, read on the forward strand.
GCGCGTCTCCGCGTCTTCAATCGCCGTGGTCAGCATCGTCTTGAACCCCGGCACTTCTATATTGGGCTTGATGTCGCTGATGGGCCGGCCGATGTCCGTGTCAATCAGGTTGAGCAGCTCTTCGGCCCGCGGTGTGAAGCGGCGGATACACAGGTCCATCCCGACGATCACTATGGGAATGTCCATGCTGGCGATCAGGTTGGTAAGGTCGTTATTGGCCCGGGCAAGCTCGCTGTTTCGGTCTTCGAGCTCGTCGTTGACGGTAGCGAGCTCTTCGTTGGTGGACTGCAGCTCTTCCTTGGCGGTTTCCAGCTCCTCGTTGATGCTCTGCAGCTCCTCATTGCTGGACTGGATCTCCTCGTTGGCGGACCGCAGCTCCTCATTGTTGGTCTCCTGCTGCTCGATTACCGACTGGAGGTACTCCTTCGTGGATGCCAGCTCGTGCTTCAGATATTCCGTCTCTCCACCGCTTTCCCCGTCAACTGTGTCGGTCGCCGTCGTCATGTCGCTTTGTCCGGCGAACGGCCCGGGAAGCTCATTGAACACCACCAGAAAGTAGCGGCCCTGGGACTCGGGGCCGGACAGCGGCGTGACCTCGATGTCGACGCGACGGGCATGGTTGTCGACTCGCAGGTGTGCGTCGCGGCGGGCGGCGGACCGGCCCGCCATGGCCTCGCGAACCGCCGCGTTCAGGGCAATGGTCAGGTCGTCGCGCGCCATCTTGAGCAGATTCAGGCTGGCCTCTCCAGGGGCCGGTTCCAGATAGGGTCCGGTCCGTCCGCGGAACAGGAGAATCTCCATGTGCTCGTTGATCACCACGCCGGCGGGAACGTAGCGCGACATCAACAGGCGGTCGGCCTCTTTCTCGAAATTCACCGGCTCAGTCCTTGCACGGGACTGCGTCCCGTCGCGTTGGCGGCGGTGCCCGACCGGCGCCGGTGGCACCGCCGCCGGGGTGCCGAATTCCATCTGCAATGGCAGCGCCACCGGCTTCTTGGTGTAGACCTTCTCCTTGACGTCTACCGCCCGGAACAGGTCGCTGTGCTCGCCGATGCTCTCGGCGCTGCCCAACAGCAGGAAACCTTCGGAATTCAGCGCATAGTGAAATACCCGCATGATCCGTTTCTGCAGCACCGGCCCGAGATAGATCAGGAGGTTGCGGCAGCTGATCAGGTCCAACCGGGAGAACGGCGGGTCCCGGGTGACGTTCTGCACCGCGAACACGCAGATGTCGCGGATGGACTTGCTGATCCGGTAACCCCCGTCGACCTGGATGAAGAAGCGCCGCAGCCGCTCGGGACTGACGTCCTGGGCGATATTCTCCGGGTAGACGCCGTCGCGCGCCCTGCCGATGGCCATTTCGTCGATATCCGTGGCGAAGATCTGCACGGGTGTGATGGCGGCGCGCTCACCGAGAAACTCCAGGAGGGCGATGGCGATGGAATAGGCTTCCTCGCCGGTTGAGCAGCCCGGCACCCAGATGCGCACCGGGTGGTCGGGCGACTCGCGCGAAGTCAAGGCCGGAAAGACGTCCCGGGCCAGGGCTTCGAATGCCTCCGGGTCGCGGAAGAATCCAGTGACGTTGATCAAGAAATCCTGGAACAGGTGATCCAACTCCCCGGGATGCTCCTGGAGGTAGCGCACGTAGTCCTCCAGCCGTTCCAGCTTGTGCAGCAACATGCGGCGGCGGATGCGGCGCTGGATAGTGGTGTGCTTGTAGTAGGTGAAGTCGTGGCCGCTGTGGCGGCGCATGAGCATGAATATCTTGTCCAGGTTGTCGCCGCCGGCGGGCAGCGCCTCGGTGGTCGCGCCCGTGCGTTCCTGGACGATATAGGGGTGGCGGGCGATGCGCTCGAGCTCGACGGCGATGCGCTCCGGCGACAGCACGGAATCGACCGCCCCGGAGGCGATGGCGCTGTGCGGCATGCCGTCGTACTTGGCGGAAGCCTCATCCTGCGCGAACGTGATGCCCCCCTCGGCCTTGATGGCCTTGAGGCCCAGCACGCCGTCGGAGGCCGTGCCCGACAGGACGATGCCGATGGCGCGGGTGCCGTGGTCCTCGGCCAGGTAACGGAAGAACTGGTCTATCGGCAGGCGTCGCTCGTGGGCCCGGGACCGGGGCAGGAGCTGGAGCGCGCCGCGATGAATGCCCAGGTACGAGTCCGGGGGGATGACATAGATGTGGTCCGGTTCCACCCGCATCCCGTCGCCGGCTTCCGTCACCGGCATGGAAGTCTCGCGGGCCAGTATCTCCGTCAGTGCGCTCTCGTAGTCCGGGTGAAGATGTTGAACGAACACGAACGCCATGCCGGTGTCCCCGGGCAGCCGCTTGAGCATCTGGGTAAATGCCTCGATGCCGCCGGCGGAAGCCCCGATACCGACGATCGGGAACGTGACGCCGGGCGTTTCCGTTGGATGCTCCCCGGCGGCGGACTTCTTTTTGCGGTTCTTTTCTCCCTCCGGCGAGGAAGCCCGCTTCCGCGAGGCTGTGCCCGCGTTGCTCCCGTTGGTATCGTCCCGCTTGCCGCCCGTGGACCCGGGAGATTTTTTCTTGCGCTTTGCCATGAACAGTTCAGGGCCGGCACCGCAGTCGGCGCCCTCCGGGTACGTTGGGTATGAAATGATACAGCCGGGAGCCTGAATCAGGAACGGCAATATCTCATGATTTGCCGCTGTCCAGCCCCGCGAACCACAACTCGATGGCGGCGCGAACCTCCTCGGGTCGTTCCGTGAGCGGCCAGTGATAGGCGTCGATGGTTACGGTTGTTGCCCGCGGGAAGCGGGCGATGCTGTCGCGCGTAGCGCGCGGGTCGGTATAGGTGGCGCCGCTGGACAGCACCACGAGTACCGGCGCATTGATGCCTGACGGGTCGGGGAGAGGGCGTACCACCTGGACGATCTCCTGCAGGAAGCTGGCGGTGGGGAAGCTCCGCAGGTCCGGCAGCGGCGAGCCGTAGCGCTTCACGAGATCGGCGGTCCGGCCCTCGGCGAGCAGCTCTTCGCGCATTTCCTCATCCAGCGCCCGCAGGTCCCGGGACGGGATATGCCGCCGATGGATACTCAGGCCGTTGAGCAGCCGGATCACGGCGACGGCGGCCTTGAGCAGGAAAGTGAATCGGCGTGCCACTTTCAGATGGCCGAGCAGCGTGTCACTGAGTATCGGGTCGATCAGGACGAGCCCCGCGGTCCTTTCCGGATGCCAGTGCGCGAAGAAAATCGCGATCTGCGCCCCGAGACTGTGGCCGACGAAAAACGCCCTGTCGGACCGCTCGGCGTCCAGCAGGCGCACGAGATCGCCGCACCATGTCTCCATGTCCAGCCGCCCCCGCCACGCCGGGGTGCCGTGCCCGCGCAGATTGAGACGCAGGACGTCCCAGCCCCGGGTCAGCGACGTGGTCTCCACTAGCTCCGACCACCGCGTCATGTTGCTGGCCACACCGTGCAGCAGAACGATGAGCCCCTTCGAGCTGCCGCCGCTGCGGCTGACACGGTACTCGATCTCCAGGCCGTCTTCGGCCGGCAGGCGTTTCAGCTCCTCCACGCTTCATAATCCAGTTTGGTGGTGGCGCGGCAGTATACTGAATCCGCTCCCTCATGCGGCCCCGGTCTTCATCCTACGGTGCTCGACGCCGGCGGAGACACCTGTTTAAATACCGGTGCCGGGACAACCGCCGTCTACATGCCTGTGCCGGGATACGGGAGCTGACGAATGCTCGATCTTGCCAACGCAGTCGATCTTGCGCGCCTGCAGTTCGCCTTTACGGTTTCGGCGCATATCTTCTTTCCCGCCTTCACTATCGGCCTCGGGAGCTATCTCGCGGTTCTCGAAGGAATGTGGCTGTGGACGCGCGATGAGGCATACATGACCCTGTTCGACTACTGGAAGAAGATCTTCGCGGTGGTCTTCGGCATGGGCGTGGTCTCCGGGATCGTCATGAGCTACCAGTTCGGCACCAACTGGAGTGTGTTCGCCGACAAGGCGGGGCCGATACTCGGACCGCTCATGGGCTACGAGGTCCTCACGGCGTTCTTTCTCGAGGCCGGCTTTCTCGGCGTGATGCTGTTCGGGCTGAACCGGGTCGGGCCGCGGCTGCACTTTTTCGCCACTCTGATGGTGGCCGGCGGCACCCTGCTTTCCGCGTTCTGGATACTGTCGGTCAACTCCTGGATGCAGACGCCGGCCGGCTACGGAATCAACGACGTCGGGCAGTTCGTGCCCACCGACTGGTGGGCGGCGATCTTCAACCCGTCGTTCCCCTACCGGCTGGTTCACATGGTGCTGGCGGCGTACCTGACCACCGCCTTCGTGGTGGGGGGCGTCGGCGCCTGGCACCTGCTGCACGACGCCAGGGACCGCGGCGCGCGCATCATGTTCTCCATGGC
>JBEPXV010000129.1:0-6110 GCA_041641695.1 Gammaproteobacteria bacterium
GGTCTTGACCAGGCTGGCCTCGGAGTAGCGCGGCGGCGGCTCGGTGAAATGCTGCTCGGGCCGGACCTGCTGCAACGGCACCGCGTCCTTCTCCTTCAGCGGCGGCAGAATCTTCTGGTCCTGGTCCGCGGCTTCCTTGGCATCGTCCTTGCCCTCCTGGTAAACCATCATGAAGCCCGGGTGCACGATGGACGATCCGTTGGCGCGGAACACCGCGTCGTTGCCGGCGGTCAGGTCGACGGCGACCGTGTCCAGCGTGGCATGAATCATCTGGCAGGCCACCGTCCGCTGCCAGATCAGCTCGTAAAGCCGGAACTGGTCGTCCGACAGGGCGCCCTTGACATGGTCGGGGATGCGCGAGGCCATGGTTGTGCGAATGGCCTCGTGTGCTTCCTGGGCGTTCTTGGACTTGTTCTTGTACTCCTGGGGCTTTTCCGGGACGTTCTCGGCGCCGTAGCGTTTGCCGATGAACTCGCGGATCTCCCCCACCGCGTCATTCGACAGGTTCACGGCGTCCGTGCGCATATAGGTGATCAGGCCCACCAGCTCGCCGTCGATCTCTATTCCCTCGTACAGCTGCTGCGCGGTGCGCATGGTGCGTTGGGCGCCGAAGCCGAGCTTGCGCGACGCCTCCTGCTGGAGCGTGGAGGTGGTGAACGGCGGGGCGGGGTTGCGCCGGCGCTGCTTGCGCTCGATCTTGTCCACCTTGAGGCGGCCCTGCGCCGCGTCGTTGATGGTGCGCTCGGCGTCGGCCGCCAGCTCTTCGTTGTTGATGGAGAACTGGGTGAGCTTCTCGCCCCTGAGGTGGGTGAGCTTGGCGCTGAACGGTTTGCCGTCCGCTTCGAGGTCCGCCTCGATGGTCCAGTACTCCCGGGGCTCGAACTTCTCGATCTCTTCCTCGCGCTCGACGATCAACCGCAGCGCCGGGCTCTGCACGCGGCCGGCGGACAGGCCCGGGCTGACCTTGCGCCACAGCAGGGGGGAAAGATTGAAGCCCACGAGGTAGTCCAGCGCGCGTCGTGACTGCTGGGCGTCGATCAGGCTTTCCGAAAGCTCCCGGGGATGCTCTACCGCGTGTTGTATCGCCTTTTTGGTGAACTCGTAGAACTCCACGCGGTGGACTTCCTTGCCGTTCAGCACGCCGCGCTCCTTGAGAAGCTCGTAGAGGTGCCAGGAGATGGCTTCGCCCTCGCGGTCCGGGTCGGTGGCAAGATACAGGGCGTCGGCGTTCTTGAGCTCCCGGGCGATGGCGTCGACGTGCTTCTTGTTCCTGTCGATGACTTCGTAGCGCATCTCGAAGTCGTTGTCCGGATCCACGGCACCGCTCTTCGGGACAAGGTCGCGGACGTGGCCGTAGGACGCCATGGCCTTGAAGCCCTTGCCCAGGTACTTCGTGATGGTCCGGGCCTTGGCCGGAGATTCGACGACGATCAGGTTTTTTGACATGGTAGTCGGAGAGGGGGAGCGTCCTGCGTTACCACTTCGATCTAATGGATATGTTGTTCTATTCCGTCGATGATGAGCTCTTCCGCCCAGGCGATGACGTCCTCCTGGCCCGGTCGGTTGCACAATACCATCATGATTACCCATTTCAGGTGCTCGGTATCGATCTCGGCGGTTTCCAGCGCCATGATGCGGTCGATGACGAGCTCGCGGGTAGCGGGGTCGAGGATGCCGGATTGCTCGAGCTTGAGCAGCAGTCCCTGCGCCTGGGGGTCGAAGCGAAGCTGTTCTTCCGGGGAGAAGTGCCGGGTCGATGTGGCGGCGCCGCCGTCGACGGTGGTCGAAGGCGGGTCGCAGAGCTCGGACAGGTCTTCCAGCCAGTCAAAAGCCTTGTTGATCTCTCCATCACCGAACCCGGCCTGGACAAGCTCTACACTGAGGGTCTCATGATCCGGTTGAAATTCCTGCCCTTCGATCATGTAGTTCTCGAACAGGTACAGCAATACATCGAGCATATTCTCTTTCATCGGAAGCTAACGTCTCGTGACCCTAACGTAAGTCCCCCCGGGACACAATTCAACACACCCCTCCAATTCCAGCACTAACAGCATGGATGAAACCTCCGCTGACGTCAATCCACTGCGTTTTACGAGTTCGTCCCTGGTGCACGGCGCATAGCCCATGTGTTCCAGGAACCACCCATGCGCGCTTTGCGGCCCGGCCGCCGGCAGGTGGTCCGGATGCGTTCGTACACCCCCATGGTGGCCTGTTTCCCGGACAATGTCGTCCACCGATTCCACCAGCACGGCACCCTTCCTGATCAGGTCATGGCATCCGCGCGATTGAGGCGCGTTGATCGGTCCGGGCACGGCAAACACCTCCCTGTTCTGCTCCACCGCCAGATTAGCGGTGATCAGTGAGCCGCTCTTGAGACCGGCTTCCACCACCAGGGTTCCGAGACTCATGCCGCTGATGATCCGGTTTCTGCGCGGAAAGTGGTGGCGCTGCGGCGAGGTCCCGATCGGCAGCTCCGATATCAGAACGGAGCCGTCCGTCATTGCCGCGGCCAGGGCCCGGTGCGCTTCGGGATACACGCGGTCCAGGCCGTGGGCGCAGACCCCGACGGTCGCACCTGCCTCCAGCGCGCCCCGGTGGGCGCAGCCGTCGATGCCGCAGGCCAGCCCGCTGACCACGGTGAATCCCATATCAGCGAGCCGTCGCCCGAACCCGGCGGCGGTTTCCCGGCCCTGCGGCGTCGGGTTCCTGCTTCCCACGATCGCCAGGCACGGTTGGTTGACGCAATGCGGATCACCGGCGGCATACAGCGCCAGCGGCGGATCGGGAATCTCGCGCAGCAGCCATGGAAAACGTGGATCGGTAACCGGCAGCAGGTGGCGGCCCGGCGCGCCGTCGAGCCATTGGAGGTCGGCGGCGAGCCGGTCGCTGTCGGGCGCCGGCAGAGTGGCGAGGATTCGCCGCAGGCAGTCCGCGAGCACATCCGGCTCCAGCTCGGGCAGGGTGCGCCCCGGCATGCGCGCCTGGACGAAGCGATTGAGATCCCTGAGGCAGGGGTTGCCCGAGTGGATCAGGCCGAGCCAGTGATTCAATTCCTTGTCGTTCAACATGCGCGAATATCCTTTTCCACCCGGCCGGTCTTTCAGCGCTCCAGCGGCCGCCGCCCTCCTGGGCATCCGGATCGCGGGCGCGCGCCCGGACGCGGTTTTTCCCGAAGGGGCGCGAAGGCCCCCGTCAAATCTACGCTACGGGTTGACGACGCGGTCGAGCCTGTGGATTGCCCGGTCCGACTCGAGAATCAGGGCATAGCTCACTTTCTCGAACACCCGGTACACGATCGCCAGCCCGCTGTCCTGGGGCGGGATCTCCACCGTTCCGCCGGTGACCACGTCCTTTTGCGGGGGCTCCTGGCGCTGGATGCGCAGCACGTGCCCCTGCTCCATCCCTTCCCGCGCTCCGAGGCTCACCACGATGGTCTGCAACGGGCCGCCCTCGGCGACCGCGTCGGCGATGTCCACGATGTAGCCGTTGACCGGCTGTGCCGGCGCATGGGGCTGGTAATACGGCAGGGCGATATCCTCGTCGGCGGGCACCATGCGATCGCCGAGTCCGATTTCCCGTGTCGAGCTGGTGATTTCCATCTTGGCAGTTTCGCCCGCATCGAGCACGCGTGCCTCACCCAGATGGATGGCCTGCAGCCCCAGGAATTCTTCGGTTTCGGGGTGGACGAGCGGCTTGCCCGGCCGGAACAGGTTGTAATAGTCCGAGTCGACACCGTTGACGCCCTTGGCGAAGAACACGTTGTACGTGCCGAGCACCACCGCCCCCTCCTGGCCCGCCGCCACGTACGCGGCATGGTCCAGACCGTCTTCCTCGATCACCAGCGGGTTCATGAGGAACGCCTGGATGGCGTTCGGCGGAATGGTCGGTATGGCGTCGTCCCGTTCGACCACTCGCACCTCGGGCTTGAGCTTGGTCACCTTGCGCTCGCGGAGGACCTTGATCCCGGGCTCGCCGTCCGACGTGCGGGTGAGCACCAGCAGGTCGCCGGGATATATGAGATGCGGGTTCTCGATGCCCGGATTCTGCTGCCAGATCTCGGGCCAGCGCCACGGGTCCTCGAGATACTGGCTGGCGATCCCCCACAGGGTATCGCCCTCCTTTACCGTATAGCGTTCCGGAGAATCGGGCTTGATCTCCACTTCTTCGGCATACGCCGGGGCCCCGGATAGAGCGACCGCAAGCCACGCGGCGGCCAGGACCACCCATCTTGTTTTTCTTTTGGACAAACCGGATATATCCACTGTGCACCAACGAATCTCGATAGCCTGTCGCGAAAGTCTAGCCGATCTGTGGCATATCGCCAACGAAAAACAATAGAATATTCAGTGAGTTTGCGAAAAAGCGTAGAATATCCCTTAAGTTGCACCGTCCATCGGATCGGTGCCTCATTCATCAGGTACGAAGCATGGCTGTACTAGATATTCTGGTTTACCCGGATCAACGGCTCAGGCGGGTCGCCGAGCCGGTGGAGACATTCGACCAGGACCTGCACCAGTTGATCGACGACATGGGCGAGACCATGTACCAGGCCCCGGGGATCGGTCTGGCGGCGGTCCAGGTCAACGACCCCCGGCGTGTCGTCGTCATGGACATCTCCGAGCAGCGCAACGAGCTCCGGGAGTTCGTGAATCCGCGCGTGGTGGAGAAGGCGGGAAGTCTCGAGAGCGAGGAAGGCTGTCTGTCCGTGCCGGACATTTACGCCCCCGTGACCCGCGCCGAGCAGGTGGTGGTGGAGGCCTGCGACCGGAACGGCGAGCCGTTCACCCTGAATGCAGAAGGCCTGCTGGCGGTGTGCATCCAGCACGAGATTGACCACCTGGACGGCAAGGTCTTCGTCGACTACCTGTCCCGCCTCAAGCGCGAGCGCATCAAGAAGCGTCTCCTCAAGCACGCCCGCCGGGACCCGCAGCCGGCGTCCGCGGCAGTGCTCTAGCCCCCGCGAGCCGGCCACCATGCGGATCGTGTTCGCCGGCACGCCGGATTTCGCCGTCCCGGCGCTCAAGGCACTGGTGGCCGCCGGCCACGACCTCGCGGCGGTGCTCACGCAGCCCGACCGGCCGGCAGGCCGCGGCCGGCGGCTCGTCGGCGGACCGGTCAAGGACTGCGCCCGGGCCCTGGGTCTGCGCGTCCTGCAGCCCGAGACGCTGAAAAACGCTGCCGTGCGTGCGCAGCTGCGCGACCTTCGGCCCGAGGTGATTGTCGTGGCGGCCTACGGGCTGATTCTGCCCCGGAGCGTGCTGGCGATCCCGGATCACGGCTGCGTGAATATCCACGCCTCGCTGCTGCCGCGCTGGCGGGGCGCCGCCCCGATTCAGCGGGCCATCGAGGCCGGCGACACCGAAACCGGTATCACGATTATGCGCATGGCCGAGGGCCTGGACACCGGCCCCATGCTGGCGCAGCGCGCGACTCCGATTACCCGCCGGGACACCGCCGGGGTGCTGCACGACCGCCTGGCCGTCCTCGGCGCGGAGCTGGTGGTCGAAACACTCAGACGGCTGGAGCGGGGCGGGATCGTGGCCGAGCCCCAGAACGACGAGCTGGCCACCTATGCTCCAAAGGTCACGGTCGACGACGCCGGGCTGGACTGGGAGCGGCCGGCGGTGGAGATCGAGCGGCAGGTGCGGGCGATGAACCCCTGGCCCGTGGCCCGCACGAGCTACGACGGCCAGGTGATACGTGTCTGGAGCGCCCGGGCGACGACCGGCGGATCCGGGGCGCCCGGCGAGATCCTCCAGGCCGGCCGGGATGGAGTCGACGTCGCGTGCGGCGAGGGTGTGCTGCGCTTGACCGACCTGCAGCGCCAGGGCGGCCGTCGCATGTCCGCCGCCGAATTTCTGAACGGATTCCCCCTGAGCCCCGGGGTGCGGTTCGATTCCCGCTGCCGCTGACGGCGCCCGGGTGCGCGCGCGCGCGGCCGAGACCGTGCTCGCGGTGGTGCAGGGGGGCGCTTCCCTCGACGCGGTTCTGGATGAGCATGCCGCTCAGCTCATCGACAACGACCGCGCCCTGCTCCGGGAATTGTGCTTCGGCACCCTGCGCTGGTACTGGCGCTGCCGGGGCGTGGTGGCGGAACTGGTCGCGCGGCC
>JBEPXV010000130.1:0-6093 GCA_041641695.1 Gammaproteobacteria bacterium
TTTCCTGGTGGCTGAGGCCCCCCAGGCTGAATATGAACAGTACCGCCGCGACGATATATGCTGCCGTTATGATGCCTTGTCCCATGAGCCGTCGCCTATTTGCGGAACATCTTCAGCATGCGCTGGGTCACCAGGAACCCACCGAACATGTTGATGCTGGTGATCAGTATGGCTATTGCCGCCAGCGTCACCACCAGCGCAGAGCCGGAGCCGATCTGCAGGAAGGCCCCCAGGATGATGATGCTGCTGATGGCGTTGGTGACGCTCATCAGGGGCGTATGCAGAGACGGCGTCACCGACCAGATGACCTGGTAGCCCACGAAGATCGCCAGTATGAATACCGTGAAGTGCTGCATGAACTCCGGCGGCGCCACGGACCCCAGCCCCAGAATGGCAAGCGCGCCCAACGCGATCAGCAGCAGCGAGCCCCAGGCGCCGCGCTTGCGGTCCCCGGCTTCCGGCGGCTTGACCGGCGCGGGTTTCGCGGCGGGCTTGGGCTGGGCGCTGATCTTGGGCGCCGGGGGCGGCCAGGTTATCTCGCCTTCCTTGATCACCGTCAGGCCGCGGATCACCTCGTCCTCCATGTCCACCACCGCGCTGCCGTCCTTGTCGGGCGTCAGCTCCGTCAACAGGTGCCTGATGTTGGTGGCGTAGAGCTGGCTGGACTGGGCGGCGAGACGGCTGGCCAGATCCGTGTAGCCGATGATGGACACGCCGTGGCGGACGACGATCCCGCCGGGTTCGGTCAGCTCGCAGTTGCCGCCCTGCTCGGCGGCCAGGTCCACCACGACGCTGCCGGGCTTCATGCTCTCCACCATCGGCGCCGTAATCAGTTTCGGGGCCGGTTTGCCGGGAATCAGCGCGGTGGTGACGATGATGTCGACTTCCTCGGCCTGCTGCTGGAACAGCGCCATCTCGGCCTTGATGAACTCTTCGCTCATCTCCTTCGAGTAGCCGCCGGTGCCCGTGCCTTCCTCCTCGATGTCCACCTCGAGGAACTCCGCGCCCATGCTTTCCACCTGCTCCTTGACCTCCGGGCGGGTGTCGAACGCCCGGACCACGGCCCCCAGGGAGCCGGCTGCGCCGATGGCGGACAGGCCGGCCACGCCGGCGCCGATGACCAGGACCTTGGCGGGCGGTACCTTGCCGGCGGCGGTCACCTGGCCGGTAAAGAACCGCCCGAAGTGATTGGCGGCTTCGATCACCGCCCGATAGCCCGCCACGTTCGACATGGAGGACAGGGCGTCGAGCTTCTGGGCTCTGGAGATCCGCGGCACGGCATCCATGGCGCAAACCGTGACCTCGCGCGCGGCGAGCCGGTTCATCAGTTCCTCGTTCTGCGCGGGCCAGACGAAACTGACCAGGATGGTGCCGGCAGACAGCAGCTCGGCCTCGTCGACGTCCAGGTCCGGGTTGTGAGCGGGAGCCCGGACCTTGAGTATGATGTCCGAGCCGGACCACAAGGCCCGGGTGTCCGGTTCGATGCCGGCGCCGGCGTCGCGGTAGCTCTCGTCGTTGAAGCTGGCGCCCTCACCGGCGCCCTGTTCGACGACAACGCTGTAGCCCAGCTTGATCAGGTCGCTGACCACGCCGGGCGTCGTGGCTACCCGTTTTTCGCCGGGCTCAACTTCGCGGGGTACACCGATTTGCATGGCTTCCAGGAGTTCGTTCTTGCGCCGTTGGGGCGGCGGATGATGTCCGAATATTAGTTCTTGTACCGATAACCGAGAGTGTATCATTCTCCGGCGGTTAAAAAACGGGGTCAGGGAAAAAATGGGGTCCAGGGAAAAAATGGGGTCAGAGAGGATTTTTCGGAACGGTAGGAACAAGATCAAATAGGCTTGCCGAAAAATCCTCTCTGACCCCATTTTTTCCCCCCATTTTTTCCCCCATTTCCCCCCAAAGCTTTTGCGATGCCGACCGATTCCGGTATGCTCGCGCTCCCGTGATTGACAGTCGAGTATTGCCGCAATGGAGTTCACCGCCCTGGTCGAAACCGTCAAAGAGCTGAAAGAGCGCGAAGCCGCTCTTAGGGGGTATCTTTGACGTCGATACCAAGAAGGAACAGCTCGAGGAGATAGACCGGCAGCTGGAGCAGCCGGATGTCTGGGACGAGCCCGAGCACGCCCAGGAACTGGGTCAGAACCGCGCCCGGCTGGCCCGGGTGATCGAGAACCTGGATGATATCCGGCGCGCCATCGTCGACGCCGGCGAGCTCTTGGAGCTCGCTCACCAGGAATCGGACCCGGATCTCCTGAACTCCGTCGAGAGCGACCTGCAGCGCCTGGAGCGGCGACTGGCGGAGCTGGAGTTCCAGAGAATGTTCTCCGGCCCGATGGATGCCAGCAACGCCTTCATCGACATCCAGGCCGGATCCGGCGGCACCGAGGCCCAGGACTGGGCGGAGATGCTCCTGCGGATGTATCTTCGCTACTGTGAACAGAGGCAGCTCCGCGCGGAGCTGGTTGAGGTGTCCGAAGGGGAAGTGGCGGGCATCAAGAGCGCCACGGTCAAGGTCAGCGGCGAATACGCCTTCGGCCTGCTGCGGACCGAGACCGGCGTCCACCGGCTGGTTCGTAAATCGCCGTTCGATTCCGGGCATCGCCGGCACACTTCGTTTGCGTCGGTGTACGTCTACCCGGAGATCGACGAGACGGTGGAAGTCGACATCAACCCGGCGGATCTCAGGGTCGACACCTACCGGGCGAGCGGCGCCGGCGGCCAGCATGTCAACAAGACGGATTCGGCGGTGCGGATCACGCACCTGCCCAGCGGCATTGTGGTTCAGTGCCAGAGCGACCGGTCCCAGCACCGCAACCGGGATGCGGCCATGGAGATGCTCCGGGCCCGGCTCTATGAGGCGGAGATGCAGAAGCGCAGGGCCGAGCAGGAGCAGCTCGAGGACAGCAAGGCGGACATCGGCTGGGGGCAGCAGATACGCTCCTACGTGCTGGACCAGTCGCGGATCAAGGACCTCAGGACCGCCGTCGAGATGGGCGATACGCAAAGCGTGCTGGACGGCGCGCTGGATCCGTTCATCGAGGCGAGCCTCAAGGCGGGGCTTTAGCGGACGGTGTATACCGGCCGGGACGGCCCTTCTTCAACGACGCGTCAGAACCCAGGCAGACGACGACCAATGACCGAGGACAACGACCAGATCAAACAGCGCCGCGAGAAGCTGGCCGGCCTGCGCCAGGAGGGCTTCAGTTTTCCCAATGACTTTCGGCCCACCGATCTGGCGGCGGACATCGCCGCGCAGTACGGCGACCGGACCGCGGAGCAGCTCGACGAGACGGCGGTCCGGGTCCGGGTGGCGGGGCGCCTGATGAGCCGCCGGATCATGGGCAAGGCGTCGTTCGCCGATCTACAGGACCGCAGCGGGCGCATACAGCTTTTCGTCCAGCGCGACTCCCTGCCCGAGGGCTTCTATAACCAGCAATTCAAGAAGTGGGACATCGGCGACCTTGTCGGCGCACAGGGCGAGCTGTTCCGCACCCGGACCGGCGAGCTGAGCGTGCGGGTGGACGACATCCGTCTGCTCACCAAATCGCTGCGGCCGCTGCCCGAGAAGTTCCACGGCCTGAGTGATCAGGAGCTGCGCTACCGGCAGCGCTACGTGGACCTGATCATGAATCCGGAGGTCCGACGGATTTTCCAGGTCCGGGCGGCGGCGATCCAGTTCATCCGGGACTTTTTCATTCAACGGAATTTTCTGGAGGTGGAAACGCCGATGATGCAGGTGATCCCCGGCGGCGCGGTGGCCCGGCCTTTCGTGACTCACCACAACGCCCTGGACATGGACTTGTTTCTGCGGGTGGCGCCGGAGCTGTTCCTGAAGCGGCTGGTAGTGGGGGGCTTCGAGCGCGTGTTCGAGATCAATCGGAACTTCCGCAACGAGGGCGTGAGCACCCAGCACAACCCCGAGTTCACCATGCTGGAGTTCTACCAGGCCTACGCCGATTACACGGATTTCATGGACCTCACCGAGACTCTGCTGCGGGAGCTGGCGCAGTCCGTGCTGGGGGAAGCCGCGATCGAGTACCAGGGGCTCGGGATCGATTTCGCCGAGCCGTTCAAGCGGATTTCCGTTCACGGCGCCGTCCTGGAGCACAATCCGCAGCTCGCGGCCGCCGACGCGCCGGACGCGGGGCGCCTGGTGGAGTACGGCCGCTCGCTGGGCATCGAAGGCCAGGACCACTGGGGGGAAGGCAAGTGGCTGATGGAGATCTTCGAGCAGACCGTCGAGGAAAAGCTCGTGCAGCCAACGTTCGTGACCCTGTTTCCCGTGGAAGTGTCGCCGCTGTCCCGGGTCAACGACCGGGATCCGTCCGTGGTCGACCGTTTTGAGCTGTTCATCGCCGGCCGGGAGATCGCCAACGGCTTCTCCGAGCTGAACGACGCCGAGGACCAGGCCGAGCGCTTCCACCGCCAGGTGGCGGAGAAGCAGGCCGGGGACGAGGAGGCCATGCACTTCGACCAGGACTATATCCGGGCGCTGGAGTACGGCCTGCCGCCCACTGCCGGCGAAGGCATCGGCATCGACCGGCTGGTCATGCTGCTGGCAGACTGCCCGTCGATCCGCGATGTCCTGCTGTTTCCCCACATGCGCCCGGAAGCCGGCGACGCCGGCTGACACGCACCGCGAGCCGATTGCCCATGCTGCCCGTATTCATCGGCCTGCGCTACACGCGCGCCAAGCGCCGCAACCATTTCATCTCGTTCATCTCGCTGATCGCAATGCTGGGCATCGTCCTCGGGGTCTGGGCCTTGATCACGGTGCTGTCCATCATGAACGGGTTCGAGGGGGAGCTGCGCGACCGTATCCTGGGTGTTGCATCGCACGTCACCATCACCGGCGCCGAGGGCGGAATCCGGGACTGGCAGGACATCAGCAGCCGGGTGGAGCGGTCTTCGGAGGTCGCCGGAGTGGCGCCCTACGTCATGGGCCAGGGCATGCTGAGCAAGGGCAACGAGGTGGCCGGCACGATCGTGCGCGGCGTGCTCCCCGAAGAGGAATCCACGGTGTCGGATATCGGCGCAAGCATGGAGTCCGGCAGCCTGGAGTCCCTGCAGTCCGGCGAGTACCGGGTGGTGGTCGGCAGCGCCCTGGCGCGCTCGCTGGGACTGGATATCGGCTCGAAGGTGATCCTGGTGGCGCCCAAGGGGCGCATCACGGCGGCGGGCATGCTGCCGCGTCTGCGACGTTTCACGGTCAGCGGCATCTTCGAGATCGGCATGTACGAGTACGACAGCGGTCTGGCGCTGATCCACCTGGATGACGCCGGCCGCCTGTACCAGGCCGAAGGCGGGGTAACCGGCCTGCGACTGAAACTGGCCAATGTCTTCGACGCGCCGCTGGTTCGCAACAGCCTGGCCCAGTCGCTGCCCCCGGGGTATTACGTGAGCGACTGGACCCGGGAGCACAGCAATTTTTTCCGGGCACTCAAGATCGAGAAGCGCGTCATGTTCATCATCCTGTTTCTCATCGTCGCGGTGGCGGCGTTCAACATCGTGTCCACCCTGGTCATGGTGGTCACCGACAAGCAGTCGGATATCGCGATCCTCCGCACCCTTGGGATGCGGCCCCGCGGCATCATGGGCATATTCATTATCCAGGGGATGGTCGTCGGGGTCGTCGGCACCCTGGCCGGCGGCGCGGCCGGCATCGTCACCGCGCTGAACATCGAGACCCTCGTGCCGTTCCTGGAGAACCTGATCGGGTTCCAGTTCTTCCCGGCGGACGTCTATGTGATCAGCGAGTTCCCGGCGGACATGGAATGGAACGACGTGATCGTGGTGATGCTGGCCTCCCTGGGAATGAGCGCCCTGGCCACGCTGTACCCCGCGTCGCGCGCATCGCGCACCCAGCCGGCGGAGGCGCTGCGCTACGAATGAGCACCGGGATCGTATTGAGCTGCCGGGGTCTCGCCAAGCGCTTCGAGCAGGGGCGCCTGAATGTCGACGTGTTGACGGGCCTGGACCTGGACGTGCATGAAGGCGAGCAGGTCGCCATCGTCGGCGCGTCCGGGTCCGGAAAGAGCACCTTGCTGCATCTGCTCGGCGGCCTGGACACACCGTCCGCCGGCAGCGTGT
>JBEPXV010000131.1:0-6063 GCA_041641695.1 Gammaproteobacteria bacterium
GTTATACGCCGGACCCCGCCACCAATGCAGTCGCGGTGCCGATCTACCAGACCACGTCCTACTCGTTCGACAGTGCGCAGCACGGTGCCGACCTGTTCGACCTCAAGGTGGAGGGAAACATCTATACCCGCATCATGAACCCCACCAACGATGTCCTGGAGCAGCGTGTCGCCGACATGGAAGGGGGCGCCGCGGGCCTGGCTCTCGCCTCGGGCCAGGCGGCCACCACGTATTCCCTGCTCACCATCGCCGAGGCCGGGGATAACTTCGTCAGCACGTCGACACTGTACGGCGGCACCTACAACCTGTTCGCCCACACCATGCCGCAGCTCGGCCTGGAGGCGCGCTTCGTGGATCCGGAGGACCTGGACGCCGTGGCCGCGAACATCGATTCGAAAACCAAGGCGGTGTTCTGCGAGTCCATCGGCAATCCCGCGGGCAACGTGGTGGACCTGGAGAAGGTCGCGGACATCGCCCACGCCCACGGCATTCCGGTGATCGTCGACAACACCGTGCCGTCGCCGTACCTGTGCCGTCCTTTCGAGTGGGGCTGCGACATTGTCGTGCACTCCCTGACCAAGTATATCGGCGGGCACGGGACGATAATCGGCGGTGTGCTGATCGATTCCAACAACTTCGACTGGACCGCGGACAAGGATCGCTTCAGCCGCCTGAATGAGCCGGACCCCTCCTACCATGGCGTGGTGTATACGGAGACCGGCCTGCCGCCCTACATCCTGCGGGCGCGCCTGGTGCCGCTTCGCAACGTCGGCGCGGCCATGGCGCCCATGAACACCTTCCTGGCGCTGCAGGGCCTCGAGACTCTGCCCCTGCGCATGGACCGCATCTGTGAGAGCACGCTTACCGTCGCCCGGCATCTGCGGGACCACCCAAAGGTCGAATGGATCAGGTATGCCGGGTTGGACGACAGCCCCCACAAGCCCCTGCTGGACAAGTACATGGACGGCAAGGGTTCCGGAATCCTGAGCTTCGGCGTCAAGGGCGGCCACCGGGCGGGGGTCGCGTTCCTCGATGCCCTGAAGCTGATCACCCGCCTTGTGAACATCGGGGACGCCAAGTCGCTGGCGACTCACCCGGCGAGCACCACACACCGGCAGCTGTCCGATGAAGAGCTTGCCGCGGCGGGGGTGACGCCGGAGATGGTGCGACTGTCTATTGGTATCGAGAACGTTGCCGATATCCTGGAGGACATCGATCAGGCCCTGGATGCCGCCGGCTGAGATCCGTCACGGCAAACACCGGGCGCGTGGGGTCGCCCGGCGGGTGCCTGCGTATGAGATACTCCGCGCCACAAGCCAACCGCTCCCGAGCCGGGACGCGGGGACAATCGGGCATCAACAACGCGGACAGATGACATGAAAGAGAGTACCCCGACGCAGAACATGGCCGTGTTCTGCGACTTCGAGAACATCGCCCTGGGCGTTCGCGACGCACGCTACGCGGCGTTCGATATCGAGAAGGTCCTGGACCGGCTGCTGCTCAAGGGCAACATCGTGGTAAAGAAAGCATACTCGGACTGGGATCGCTACAAGGAGTTCAAGCCGGCCATGCACGAGGCGGCGTTCGAGCTCATCGAGATACCGCATGTCCGGCAGTCGGGCAAGAACTCGGCGGATATCCGGATGGTCGTGGACGCCCTCGACCTGTGTTACACCAAGTCGCACCTGGATACCTTCGTGGTCATAAGCGGCGATTCCGATTTCTCCGCGCTGGTCAGCAAGCTGCGCGAGAACGACAAGACGGTGATCGGCGTCGGCGTCAAGAACTCGACCTCGGACCTGCTTACCGCGAACTGCGACGAGTTCATCTACTACGACGACCTGGTGCGCGGCAGCGAGAAGAAGAAGCGCAAGCGGACCAGCGGGAAGAAGAAAACCAAGAAGGCGGCCAAGTCCGAGGAGGACCCGAAGCAGGCCGGCATCGACGTAGTCATGGAAACCGTCGAAGACCTGCTCGCCGAGCGCGGGGAGGGCGAGAAGATCTGGGGGTCGATGATCAAGCAGACCCTGAAGCGCCGCCAGCCGGGATTCAGCGAGTCGTACCACGGTTTCAGCAATTTCAGCGAGCTGCTCGAGGAAGCGCAGAAACAGAAGCTCCTGGATCTGGAGTACGATGAAAAGTCCGGCGGCTATATCGTCAGGAAAAGCAAGTGAGCCCGGAGGTGAACGACGATGAGGACCTGTGACGTTGCCATCATCGGGGCCGGTTCGGCCGGCCTGAGCGCCCGGCGGGAAGTCGCGCAGAAAACCGACAATTACGTGGTCATCGACGACGGGCCCCTGGGAACCACCTGCGCCCGGGTCGGCTGTATGCCGTCCAAGGTTCTGATCCAGGCGGCGGACGATTTCGCCCGGCGCCGGCACTTCGATGAGTTGGGAATCCGCGGCAGCGAAGGCCTGACGCTCGATTCGAAACAGACCATGCGCCACGTGAGAAAGCTCAGGGACCGGTTCGTCGGCGGCGTAATGAAAAGCCTGGAGGAATGGCGGGAAACCCATCTGCTGCGTGGCCGTGCCCGGTTCGTCGACGGCAACACGCTCGAGGTGGACGGCGAGACCATCCGCGCCGGCCGCGTGGTGATCGCCACCGGCTCCCGGCCTGTGATTCCGAAGGCCTGGGAAGCGCATAGCGAGTATTTTCTCGACAGCGACAACATCTTCGAGCAGGAAACCTTGCCGGCGCGGCTCGGAGTCGTGGGCCTCGGCGTGATCGGTCTGGAGCTCGGCCAGGCGCTGCACAAGCTGGATGTCGATATAACCGCCTACACCCTGGACAAACGATTCGGGGGGCTCACCGACCCGGTTCTGCAGGACTACGCGGCCGGCTTTTTCGCCGACCAGTTCCCGGTGGTCTTCAAAGGGGTCGACCGGCTCGAGCCGACCGGCAGCGGTATTGTCATTCATGCCGGCGACCACGCGACGGAAGTCGACCGTCTGCTTCTCGCAATGGGCCGGCGGCCGAACGTGGACGACCTAGGGCTGGAGAATATCGGTGTCGAGCTCGACTCCAAGGGTATGCCGCCCTTCGAGCGCGATACCCTGCGCATCCCGGGCACCTCCGTGTTCATCGCCGGCGACGTGACCGGCGACCACCCGGTGCTTCACGAGGCGGCTGACGAAGGACGTATCGTCGGCTACAACGCCGTGCAGGAGGAGGACCACTGCTTCCGCCGGCGCCAGGGTCTCACCATTACATTTTCCGCGCCCAACATCGCCATAGTCGGCCGTTCCCACGACAGACTGGTGCGGGACGGCGTGGATTTCGAGACCGGCTCCGTGAGCTACGAGGGCCAAGGCAGGGCAATCGTCATGCTGGAGAACAACGGACTGTTGCACGTCTACGGCGACCGGCAAAACGGCCGGCTGCTGGGCGCCGAAATCATGGCGCCGCGCGGTGAGCACATGGCCCACCTGCTGTCCTGGAGCCTGGCGAGCGGCCTGACCGCCCGCCAGGCGCTGGCCATGCCGTTCTATCATCCGGTGGTGGAGGAAGGGCTCCGCACCGCCCTGCGGGACCTGGCCGGCAAGGTCGAGGGCGAGCGCGCGCCGCTCGAGCTGATGCGCTGCGAGGATCCGCCGATCGGCGGTTGAAGCCTCCGGCTCGTCCGTCGCGACGCGCTTGTTGACCCAGATCAACCAGCGTGCTTGGCGCGAGAGCCAGAATGTCCGGGCACGCCCGACCGGAGGGAACATTGAGCAGCGACGAGCACCTGCGCGAAAGCCGGCAAGCCCGACGGGTCTACATTGCGCCCGCACAACCGCGAGGCGCGCGCGGCCGTCGAGTGGGGGTGCGGCGATCGGCGTGCTGATGAGCGAGGGCATGATTGCCGCGCCCCGGAGCGACCGGTCGATGACGCGTCGATGAGCCGGCTCCCATGACAAAGCTTTCCCGGAGTTACCTGCACGGGACGGGCCCCGAGCCGCTCGCCGGTCTCACGATCGGCGCCGTGCTCGACGAGGCGGCGGAGCGCTGGCCCGAACGCGAAGCGCTCGTCGTCCCGCACCAGGGGGTCCGGTGGACCTGGCAGGAGCTGCGTGACGACGCGAAAGCGGTGGCCGCCGGCCTGGTCGCTCACGGCCTCGAGCCCGGGGAAAGGGTCGGCATCCTGGCGCCGAACCGTTCGGAGTGGGTAACGGTCCAGTTCGCCACCGCGTACGCCGGCCTGATCCTGGTGAACATCAACCCCGCGTACCGGGTCCCGGAGCTCGAGTTCGCCCTGAACAAGGCCGGCTGCCGCGCCCTGGTCGCGGCCTCGTCCCACAAGTCCAGCGACTATGTCGCCATGCTCCGGGAGCTCGCCCCTGAGCTGGGCTCGAGCGCGCCGGGAGAGCTGAATGCGCGACGCCTGCCCGCGTTGCGCATCGCGATCCTGATGAATGCGCAGACCGCGGACGGCTTCGTGGGCTATGCGGACGTGGCGAGCCGCGCCGGCGACGACCACCGGCGGCGACTTGACCGGATTGCCGTCGGGCTGGATTTCGACGGTCCCATCAACATCCAGTTCACCAGCGGCACGACGGGTACGCCCAAGGCCGCCACGCTGACCCATCACAATATCGTCAACAACGCCCGGATCTCGGCGGGCGTGATGAGATTCACGGAGGCGGACCGGCTGTGTATCCCCGTTCCCATGTATCACTGCTTCGGCATGGTGCTCGGCACCTTGCTGTGCGCCACGCGCGGCGCGACCATGGTGTTCCCGTCCGCCGGCTTCGATGCGGGGGCGATGTTGGATGTCATGGAAGCGGAGCGCTGCACGGCGGTGCATGGCGTGCCCACCATGTTCATTGCCGCGCTCGACGAGCCGGATTTTGCGGAGCGCGACCTTTCCGCGCTGCGCACCGGGATCATGGCGGGCGCGCCGTGCCCCGTGGAGCTGATGAACCGGGTCATGCACGACATGCACCTGATGCAGATTACCATCGGCTACGGGATGACGGAGACCGGCCCGTTGTCGACGCAGACCCTGCCTGACGACCCTGTCGAGCTGCGTACCGGTACGGTGGGCCGGCCACTGCCGCATACCGAGATCAAAGTCATCGACGAGGCGGGCCATATCGTCGCAACCGGCACGCCAGGGGAGCTGTGCACCCGCGGCTATTGCGTTATGCGCGGCTACTGGGACGACCCGGAGCGCACGGCGGAGGACATCGATGAAGCCGGCTGGATCAGGACCGGCGACATCGCGACGATGGATGAGAACGGCTATATCCGCATCGTTGGCCGCATCAAGGACATGCTGATCCGCGGCGGCGAAAATATCTATCCACGCGAGATCGAGGCCTTCCTCTACTCGCATCCGAAAATCGACCAAGTCGAGATATTCGGCGTGCCCGATACGAAGTACGGCGAGGAGATCGCCGCCTGGATCCGCCTGCGCGAAGGGGAGACGGCGACCGCGGACGAGATTCGCGAGTACTGCCGCGGCGGTCTTGCCCACTTCAAGATCCCGCGTTATATAAAGTTCGTCGATGCGTTTCCATTGACGGTAACCGGCAAGGTGCAAAAATTCGTCATGCGCGAGCAAATGGCCGGGGAGCTCGACCGTTCTGCATGACCATCGATATGAAACCGAAACGGGGCAAGCGACCATGACCGAATCGACATTCCGCTTCTGCGACGACCTGGGTCCGAAGGCGATCGCCTATCTTCACGACCCGAAGGCCGATCTCAAGGCCATACTGGTGGTGGACAACGTAGCCGCGGGCCCCGCGATCGGAGGCGCGCGCATGGCGCCCGACGTGTCGCTGGAAGAGTGCTTCCGGCTGGCGCGCGCCATGACCTACAAGAACGCGGCGGCGGGTATTCCCCATGGCGGCGGCAAGTCGGTGATATTCGCCGATCCGGCGATGGACGCGGCGCGTAAAGAGAACCTGGTGCGGGCCTTCGCCAACGCCATAGCGCCGTTTAACGATTACATCGTCGGCCCGGACATGGGCACCAACGAGCAGGCGATGGCCTGGATCCGGGACGAGATCGGACGCTCCGTCGGCCTGCCGAGGGAGCTGGGCGGCATACCGCTCGACGAGATAGGCGCCACGG
>JBEPXV010000132.1:0-6056 GCA_041641695.1 Gammaproteobacteria bacterium
GCATAGGCGTCATCCGCCTGCTCCCGGCGGGAGGCCATGAAGGTGATCGCATTGTTGATGGTGATGTCCTTGCCGATGCGCACGTGGCGGAGCTTCATGCCCTTGTTGAAGCGCCCGGAATTCACCCGGAGGAACGCGATGCGGTCGTGGTGGGCGGGATCCATGTTCGCCTGGATCTTGAACACCACGCCGCTGAATTTCTTCTCGTCGGGCTGAACGACCCGCTCCGCCGCCTCGCGCGGCAGCGGTGCGGGCGCGTGCCCGACGAAATTGTCGAGAAGCTCGCCGACGCCCCAGTCGTTGAGCGCTGATCCGAAGAACACGGGGGTCTGGCGTCCCTGGAGGTAACGCTCGGCATCGAAGTCGTGGCTGGCACCCCGCACGAGCTCGATCTCCTCGCGCAGGCCGTCGGCATCGGTCCCCAGTATGGTCGCCAGCTCGCTGCTTTCCAGCCCCTGGATACGCCGGTCCCCGGGGGGGTTCCCGGGCCGACCGCCGATGAGATGCACGCTGTCGTCGTAGAGCCGGTAGACGCCCCGGAAGCCCTTGCCGGAGCCGATGGGCCAGGTCATGGGCGCGCACTCGATATTCAGCACCGACTCGACCTCGTCCATCAGCTCGATGGGCTGGCGGCCCTCGCGGTCCATCTTGTTCACGAAAGTCATAATGGGGGTGTCGCGGAGCCGGCACACGTCCATGAGCTTGATGGTGCGGTCCTCCACGCCCTTGGCGGAGTCGATCACCATCAGGCAGGAGTCCACCGCCGTGAGCGTCCGGTAGGTGTCCTCGGAGAAATCGGCGTGCCCCGGCGTGTCCAGCAGGTTGACGATACGGCCGCCATGCTCGAACTGCATCACCGAGGACGTCACGGAGATCCCCCGCTGCTTCTCCAGCTCCATCCAGTCCGAGGTGGCATAGCGGCCCGCCTTGCGCGCCTTCACGGTGCCGGCCAGCTGGATCGCCCCGCCGGTCACCAGCAGCCGCTCGGTCAGGGTGGTCTTGCCCGCGTCGGGGTGCGAAATAATGGCGAAAGTCCGGCGTTTGGCGACCTGGTTGCGAATATCTGTCATAAAAAAGTTGAGTGTTCGGGTGCTGCGGGGCGGCGGATTATAACGGACTGGCGGCGCGGGGAAAGCACGACGCCCACCCCCGAAACCATGAAATTGCCATGAAATTCCCTTTTCAATTCAATGGATGTTTTCTATAAGTAATCAAGGGGAGGAGATAAATTATGCGTAATACCAGCGAGCAACGAGCGCCGGTCGGCGTGGTGCCGCGCCGGCAGGTCCGATCCATCCAGCCGCTCATGTCGGACGCCCCCGACACCTGTACGGTGACCGGGGACGTCGAGCCGGCCCCGGACGCCGCACCCGCCCGGTGGTCCCCGTGGCTGCCCTCCGTGACCCTGGTAACCGCCGTCGCGGCGGCCCTGGAGTGGCTCAAACTGACCCGTTGAGGGCCGCGGACCGCCCATAACCGCAATCCGACGCCGCCACGGCGGCCATCTTCGGCCCGGGGTGCGCCAGCCCCGGATCAGAGCTCGTAGAGGGTGTCGTCCACCGTGGGGGGCAGGTACTTGCGCCGCAGATCGTTGAGCAGGTGTCGCGGCTTGACGGCGAAGGGCTCTTCCTCCTCCAGCATGTCCCCCATGTCCGCCTCGATCTGCTCGGCATCCTCGCCGGCCTCCATGCGGCTGATCGCTTCCTCCATGCCGCCGCTGAGCCGCAGGCCGGTGGAATCGAAAAGCCGGCGCATCATGCGCGCCGCCTGGCGCGGATCGTTCTCGTCTATATTTTCCATTTCCCCGGACATGGCCATCATGGCCTGCTCCAGCCGCGTCTCGTCGATGTTATCGAGCACATCGTCGCCGTTGTCCTCCTCCCGTCCCCTGGATATCGAGAACAGCGACACCTGGCGCTCCAGGTGATGACCGCCGCTGCGGTCGGACGGGCACGAGGGAGTCTTGTCCGTATTGATACGGCGCGAGTAGAAATTGTAGATCGTGTGGCAGTCGGGGCAGTAGAACTCGTAGATGGGCATCGGCTCACATCAGCTCGCGATTCAGGTTTACCTTGTGAAGTATCGTGGTGGCGATCTCCTCGACGGACTTGGCCGAGGTGTCCACGTACGGGATGCGCTCCCTGCGGTACAGCGCCTCCGCCTGCGACACTTCGTACTCGCACTGGCGCAGCTGGGCGTAACGGCCCTTGTCGTAGCGCGCCTGCCGGATCTGCTGCAACAGCGCGGGGTCGATGGTCAGCCCGAACAGCTTCTTCCGGTGGCGGATAATTTTATCCGGCAGCCGCGCCCTTTCAAGATCCTCTTCCAGCAGCGGGAAATTGGCCGTGGAAACACCGTAGTGCAGCGCCAGGTACAATGACGTCGGGGTCTTGGCGGTACGCGAGACGCCGATCACGACCAGCTCGGCATGCTCGTAATGGGTCGCGTTCATGCCGTCGTCGGTGCGCATGGTGTAGTTCAGGGCGCTGATACGCGCCGTGTACTTGTTCGGGTTCAGGACCCCGTGGGAGCTGCCGATGCTGTGCTCCGAGGCCACGCCCAGCTCTTTTTCCAGGGGTGACAGGAAATGGTCGAACAGGTCGAACAGCACCCCGTTGCTCGCAGCGATGGTGTTGCGGATCTCGTCGTCCGCGAGGGTGGCGAAGATCAACGGCGGGCCGCCGTTGCGGTCCGCGGCGTCGTTGATCTTGCGGGCCGCGTCGCGGGCCTTCTCGGGGGTGTCCACGAAGGGCAGCGCCACGGTCTTGAAGTGCAGGCTGGGAAAATGACACAGCAGGCTCAGGCCGAGGCTCTCGGCGGTGATACCGGTCCGGTCTGAAACCGTAAACACGTAACGATCAACCATTTTTTCAGTACAATACCGCCTTTCGCGGGTTTCGGCACCGCCGGAAGGCGGGTGCCGGGTCCGGCGCGTTGCACCGGGACTCAGGAAAGCGCCTGTGCGGGGCCAGGGAGCGTGAGCAGGCGCGGCACTCACTCATTCAGCCCCCGATATTCTAAATCATCCGTATCAGGAGCTGTGACACCGTGGATCAATCGCTAATCTGGTTCGACAAGCTTGGAATGGACGACGTGGCCCGCGTCGGCGGCAAGAACGCCTCGCTGGGCGAAATGATCAGCAACCTTTGCGACGCGGGAATCCGCGTTCCGGAAGGTTTCGCCACCACAGCCGCGGCATACCAGCGCTTCCTGGAGCATGACAGCCTGAACCGGCGCATTCACGAGGCATTGGACGCCCTGGACGTGGAAGACGTCAATGCGCTGGCCCGCTGCGGGGCGCAGATCCGGCAGTGGGTCATGGACACGCCGCTGCCGCCGGACTTCGAGCGTGATATCAGCCGTGCCTACGCCGAGCTCGAGGCCATGGCCGAAGGGGATATCTCCGTGGCGGTGCGCTCATCGGCCACCGCCGAGGACCTGCCCGAGGCATCCTTCGCCGGCCAGCAGGAAACTTTTCTGAACGTGCGCGGCCTGGATGCGGTGCTGCAGGCGGTCAAGCGCGTATTCGCGTCACTGTTCAATGACCGCGCCATATCCTACCGGGTGTACCACGGCTTCGACCACGCCGACGTGTCGCTGTCCGCCGGCGTGCAGCGTATGATCCGCAGCGACCTGGCCGCCAGCGGGGTGATGTTCTCCGTCGACACCGAGTCCGGCTTCGAGGACGTGGTGTTCATCACCGCCTCCTACGGGCTCGGGGAATGCGTAGTGCAGGGATCGGTCAACCCGGACGAGTACTATATCCACAAACCCGCGCTCGAGGCGGGGCGCCCCGCGATCCTGAGACGCAAGCTGGGCAGCAAGCTGATCAAGATGATCTACGCGCGCGACGGGGACACAGCCGTCGCGACCGTGGACGTCGAGGGGCCCGACCGGTACTGCTTTTCCATCGATGACCGGGATGCCGAGTCGCTGGCGGTCATGGCCCATACCATCGAGCGCCACTACGGTCGGCCGATGGACATCGAATGGGGTAAGGACGGCATCGACGGTCAGCTCTATATCCTCCAGGCGCGCCCCGAAACCGTGGTGTCGCGCAACTCGAAAACCGTGTTCGAGCGCTATCACCTCAAAGAGAAAGAGAAGGGCGAGCTTCTGGCCCATGGCAGCGCCATCGGCCAGAAGATCGGCGCCGGCAGGGTCCGGGTGGTGCCCGGCATCGAGGACCTGTCCAAGGTGGAGGCCGGCGACGTGCTGGTGACGGAGATGACGGACCCCGACTGGGAACCCGTTATGAAGCGCGCCTCGGCCATCGTCACCAATCGCGGCGGACGCACCTGCCACGCAGCGATCATCGCCCGGGAGCTCGGGGTGCCAGCGGTCGTGGGCTGCGGCGACGCCACCGACAAGCTGCCTGAAGGCGAGACCGTGACCGTGTCCTGCGCGGAAGGCGACACCGGCAACATCTACCGCGGCGGGCTCGACTACGAGATCAAGTCGGTCAGCATGGAGGCCATGCCCGAGATACCGTTCAAGATCATGTTGAATGTCGCGAATCCCGATCGCGCCTTCGATTTCCGGCGCCTGCCGCATTCGGGCATCGGCCTGGCGCGCCTGGAGTTCATTATCAACAACATCATCGGGATCCATCCCAAGGCGCTGTTGAACTACCAGGACAACAGTCCCGAGATCAAGGCGCAGATCGACCAGCGGATCGCCGGCTACCCCGGCGCCGTGGAGTTCTATGTCAGGAAGCTCGGCGAGGGTATCGCCACCCTGGCGGCGGCCTTCGCGCCGCACCCGGTCATCGTGCGCCTGTCGGATTTCAAGTCGAACGAGTACGCAAACCTGATCGGCGGCGAGCAGTACGAGCCCGAGGAGGAGAACCCCATGATCGGGTTCCGCGGCGCTTCCCGCTACATCGACGAATCGTTCCGGGATTGCTTCGAGCTGGAGTGCCGGGCCCTGCGTTATGTCCGCGACGACATGGGGCTGGACAACGTCTGGGTCATGGTGCCGTTCGTGCGGACTCTGGACGAGGCAGACCAGGTCGTGGCGCTGCTCGCAGACAATGGCCTCGAGCGCGGGAAAAACGGCCTGCAGATCATCATGATGTGCGAGATCCCTTCCAACGCCCTGCTGGCGGATGAGTTCCTCGAACGCTTCGACGGCTTCTCCATCGGCTCCAATGACCTCACCCAGCTCACCCTGGGCCTCGACCGGGATTCCGGGATCATCGCGCGGGCCTTCGATGAGCGGGATCCGGCGGTCAAGAAGCTGCTGCGGATGGCGATCCAGTCCTGCCGGAAAGCCGGCAAGTACGTGGGCATCTGCGGTCAGGGGCCTTCGGACCACCCGGACCTGGCACGCTGGCTCATGGATCAGGGCATCAGCAGCGTGTCCCTGAACCCGGATACCGTGGTGGAGACCTGGCTGTTCCTGGCCGACAAGTCACCCGGATCGAAGTGACGCGGATCGTCAGCACGGGGGCGACCACATGCAACGCATGCCGGCCCCCGGCGCCGGTCTACTGCGGCTCGAGCAGGATTTCCCGGGAACCGGCCTCCAGAATCACGCCTTCGGGCACGATACGCTTCACCACAAAACCATTGCCGACCGTATCCGACTCGCGCACGATGCGCTGATCGATCATCGCGAATCGGCGCTCCGGTGTTTCGGAGTACGACACCACGTCCACCGACAGGTTTTCCAGGCGCGCCTGGAGCGCGGAGTCAGGCGTCTCGATATCAGCGGCGGACCCGGCTCCGGCGGCTCGCGCCGGGGCCGGGTCCGCTGCCGGCGCGCCGGCAGCGGGTTGCCCCGATTCGACGGTCGCCGATTGCGCACCGGCGGCCGGCGCCGAGGGTGCGGCCTCGCCGCCACCGGAGAGCGCAGGAAACCGCAACACAGTCCCGGCTTCATCGAGCCAGCGCGGGGCGGCGAGCCAGGCGGCCGCCGCCAAGGCGGCGGCCAGGCCGACGAGCGTTCCCAGCCACAGCCGCCGGCGGCCGGTCGCGACCCGCGGCGCGCTCCCCAGGACCGGCACCGCGCCGGCCTCCCGCTGCTGCTCGGATTTTTTCAACGCGTCGAGAATG
>JBEPXV010000133.1:0-6034 GCA_041641695.1 Gammaproteobacteria bacterium
GGGCGAAACTTGATGCCCGCCGGACGCAGTCCAGCCAGGCGGCGCAGGTCGCGTATGCCCTGGGGTCGCTGCATTCGACCGTTCTCCGGTACTGCCTCGTCAATCTGACCGCCTTGCTGCACCCGGCCGTGCGCGTCCCGACGGCATCCGCGAAGCAGCAGCGCCGCTTGGTCTGGACCGGGTCCGAAGTTCTACGAGGCATACGATGCGGAGCCAGATCCGGACGGGCAGTGCACAACACGGGAAGCGTCAGTCATCATCAGCCCGGGGCCTTGCGAAGGACAAAAAGAAAGTGGTCGGCTAGTTCCCGCATCTCCACCAGCTCGTTGCCGGTCTGCCGGGAAAAGGCCTGGAAATCCTCTATCGAGCCCGGGTCGTCCGCCAACACGCAGAGCGTCTGGCCCGGGTCGAGCTCATACAAGCGCTTTTTCGCCTTGAGAATCGGCAGGGGGCAGTGCAGCCCCGTCAGGTCCAGCTTGTCGTCGAATTCAGTCATCAGGCCGGGCCGGCATGCTTGCAGGTGCTCGGTTTCACGGTGCGTCTCGGGCCCGCAGGGGGCAGGTCTACATCTGTAGACTAAGTGACGCGTCAACTGCAATCAACAGGATTCGTTTAACCACACGGGGTGTCCGGGAACCCGGGCCGCCGGGAAAGGTCGACCCTTCCAGCACCATTCGAAAATTGCGTCAACCCGTCGCCGAAGCGATACTACCGGATATGTTCAGGAAAATTCTCCCAATGGCGTGCCTGTCGCTCGTCCTCGCCACCGGCCTGGGTACCGCGCCGGGAGTGACGTCCGCCCAGAGCGACCTGCCGAGCCTGGGTCGCAGCAACACGGGCCTGTCCGAGCTGGACGAAAAAAGGCTGGGCCGGGAGTTCATCCGCAACGCCCGGCGGTCCATGCCCTTCGTCGAGGATCCCGAGCTGACCCAGTATATCAGTGATCTCGGCGGGCGCATCGCGGCCAACAGCGACGAACCGGAAGCCGGGTATCGCTTTTACCTGATCCGCAACGGCGCCCTCAACGCATTCGCGGTGCCCGGCGGGCATATCGCCGTCAATACCGGCCTCATCATGGCCACGGAGAGCGAGGCTGAGCTGGCGTCGGTGTTGGCCCACGAAGTGGCGCACGTCACGCAGCATCACTTGGCGCGCATGGTGGACCAGTCCAAGGGCGAAGGACTGAAAATGCTGGGAGCGCTGGCAGCAGCAATCCTTCTGGGTGGGCAGGCTGGCCAGGCCGCGTTCGTTGCCGCCAACGCCAGCGCCATAGAAAACCAGCTTGAATACAGCCGCGGTTTCGAACAGGAGGCCGACGGCATCGGCCTGCAGACGCTGGCGCGGGCGGGCTACGATCCGCGCGCCATGCCGACGTTCTTCGAGCGGCTCCAGCGCTGGGCCCGGGTATACGACAGCGGCGCGCCGGAATTTCTGCGAACCCATCCTCTGACCACCGACCGCATAGCCGACACCCGGGCGCGGGCGGACGGCTACGACAGCACGGACAATCCGGACCCGTCGAATTTTTATCATGTGCGCGCGAAAATCAGGGCGGCCTTCCCGGATGATGCCGGGAACACGGTGGCGCAGTTCGCATCGAACCTGGAATCCGGCGAATATGAGAACAAGGCTGCCGAGCGCTACGGATACGCCCTCGCCCTGTCCAATGCCGGCCGCAGCGACAAGGCGCTGGAGGTCATCGACGCGCTCCTGGAGGACAATCCCGATTCGGTTCGCTACCAGACCGCACGCGGCAACATCCTGCTCAGCGGCGGGCGCTATGACGACGCCACGGAGCAGTTCAAACGCGCCCACGAGCGCTGGCCCGATGACCGCGCCCTCAACCTTTACTACGCGTCGGCGCTGATCCAGACGAAGAATTACGCCGATGCCAAGCGCATACTGAAGAAACAGCTGCTGCGAGACAGCGACGATCCTCAGATCTATTCACTGCTGGCCCGCGCCGAGGGCGAGATGGGCAATTCGCTCGTCGCCCACCAGAATCTCGCGGAGTATTACTTTCTCCGCGCCAACCTGCAGGAAGCCTATCGTCAATTGAAGCTGGCCGAGAAGTACGCCGGCAACAGCGATTACGCACGCCAGAGCATCGAAGCGCGGATGCAGGAGGTGCGGCGCGAAATGGAAATATTTGATGAGAAGGTCGAAGATCGCTAGCCGGCCGGGGACGCCGCGCAGCGGGGCACATTACGGGGATCGCGGGAAATTCCTGGCCCACCACCTTGCCGTAGCCGTGCTGTTGGTGATGGGCAGCCTGTTGGCCGCGCCGCCGCTGCTGGCGGACGAGGCCTCGGAAGCAATCACCGAAGCCGCCCGGGAAGGCGAGCTGAGCGTGGTCCGGAGCATGGTCCGGGCCTCCGGCGTCGACCCCGACGCGCGAACGCACGAGGACCGTACTCCCCTGGCTGAGGCGAGCGCCTCCGGGCAACTCGAGATCGTCGACTTTCTGGTACGGGCGGGCGCCGACATCGATATGCGAGGACACGGGCGCGCTCCGCCGCTGGTCGCCGCGGCGGCCAATGACCGGTTCCAGGTGCTGCGTTATCTGGTCAACGAGGGCGCGCATCTGGACATGCACGACAAGTTCGGCATGACCGCACTCCATTATGCCGCCAAGCACGGCGATCTTCGTACCGTAATCTTCCTGCTCGACGCCGGGGCGAATCTGCACCTGCTGAACATCGCCAACGAGACGCCGTTGTTCGCCGCCGCAAGCAAGGGACACTACGCCGTGGTTGCCGAGCTGATCGCGCGCGGCGCCGACCCCGCGGCCCGCAACCGTGCCGGGGCGACGCCGGTGGAAGCGGCCCGGTACTACGGACATTCCGACGTCGCAAAGCTGCTCGACAACGAAACCGCCGGATGAGCGGTATCGAATCGACGATTCGCGACATCCCGATCTCCGTCAAGCGTGGTAATGAATTCGCCGCGACGTCCACCTTGTTGCGCTCGACCTGTCAAGCACAGAATATTAGACTTGCACACCAACCACTTACGCTGCACCAGACCCGACAATAAGGCCCTCGGCCATGAAGCTCATAAAATTCGAAATCACGGACTTTCAATGTATTCGGGCCTCGAATCCCATACGGGTCGGCGACCTGACCTGCCTGCTGGGGAAGAACGAAGCCGGCAAAACGGCTCTGCTGAAAGCACTCTACAAGCTCAACCCGGTTATCGAGGCCGATTCCGCCTACGATGTGGTCGACGACTTCCCGCGCTTCGAGGTGGAAGAGTACGAACACCGACTGTCGAAGGGTGAAATCGAGCCAGCCACGGTTTGCCGGGCGGAGTTCGAGCTGGAGGATAGTGAAGTCGACAGCATCACACGGGACTTCGGCCCGGATGTGCTCGACAACAACGTGCTCACGGTCTCAAAGGGATATGACAATGTTCGCAGCTTCTTTCTGAGCGTCAACACGGAAGCAGCTTACAAGTATTTTGTCAGGAATCTGGAGCTGCCGACGGAGATCAGCGAAGGGATTTACGAATGCTTCAATTTCGGCGAGCTTGCCCGCTACCTGGAACGCTCGGCTTCCGGCGTGCCGGCCATCCAGGGAATGGTAGAGAATCTCGATGTCATCCAGAAGCAGGGACTGGATCGCTATATCTATCTGAACTACCTCAGGCCCAGGCTGCCCCAGTTCGTCTATTTCAACGACTACTACCAGCTCCGTGGCCAGGAGGACCTGCAGGCCCTCCGTGAGCGCCTGGACGCCGACGCCCTCAGGGCCTCCGACTACGCCATGCTGGGGCTGATGAAGCTGGCCCGTCTTGACGTGGACCAGCTCCTGAACCCCGGCAGGACGCAGCTCCTGATCAACAAGCTGGAAGGCGCCGGGAATACCATCAGCAGCCAGATGTTCCGCTACTGGTCCCAGAATCCGGACCTCCAGGTCAAGTTCGATGTCCGGCCGGCCAATCCGCAGGATCCTGCCGGTGAGGCGGGCGGCATGTATATCTGGACCAGCGTGTTCGACCCAGCTCATTCGCATTCCACGCTGCTCGGCGCCCGGTCGCGGGGCTTCGTGTGGTTCTTCTCGTTCCTGGCGTGGTATTCGGAGCTCAAGGAAAACTCGACGCCCCTGATCCTGCTGCTGGACGAGCCCGGCCTGTCCCTGCACGCCCAGGCCCAATCCGACCTGATGCGGTTCTTCGAGGAGTCCCTGAGCCCCAACCACCAGCTCATCTACACCACGCATTCGCCGTTCATGGTGGATCCGGATAAACCGAAGCGGGTGCGGTACGTGGAGGACAAGTCCCATGTAACCGAGGGCCGACCCGATCCGCAGACCCACGGTACCAAGGTCACCGAGGATCCCGCGCAGGCTTCCGAGGAAACCATCATGCCCCTCGAGCTCATACGGCGCGGCACACAGGCCGACATCAAACCGCGAATCGTCAGGGAGCTGTACGTGGAAGACATCGCGGATGCGCTTTATCTGCGGGCGATGTCGCGGGTCCAGTCGGAATCGGACTACACGGGTCTCGATGACTGGACAATCATTCCAGTGGGCGGCGTCGAGAACATTCCGAGCCTGCTGGGACAGCGCGCGGACATCGACGAGCCGCGCATCACCGCGATACTCAGCAACATCGGCACGGCCGACAAGGAGGTTTTCGATGCATTCCTGGAGAAGCAGCTGGTCCCGGACGACCAGGTCAAGGCATTGACGACATTCTCGCAGACCCGTGAAGCGGGGATGGAGGACCTGTTTGATATCGTGTTCTATATCAATCTCGTCAATGCCGCGTATCGAAGCTTCCTCAAGCAGCCCGTCCGGGTCACCGACCTGCGCAGTGACAGCCAGAGGGTGCGCGACCGGGTCGCGGATTACCTGGAAAACGACATGCTGGCGGATGACATCCGATTCAATCACCGGCGCCCCGCCCGCCTGTTCTCGGACAACGTCGAAAAGCTCCGTCCGGAGCTCACCAAGTCCACGCGCGACCGGTTCGCATCCATTTTCGAGTGGCTGCAGGGTCTGGAGCCGTAGCCGGCGGTTTCGGGCCCTCCGGGATGCCCGCGGCGCGGCGTTTTGCCGCGCTTAAGGGAATTTCCGTGATCCGTCAAGAGGTACTTCTCCGTTGACGTGTGCCAGAATACTCGCCACGCTGCCCGGGGCGCAGCCTTGCGCCGCCGGTGCATGATCAATACGATTCCCGCGCGCACCGTGCTGATTAGTTCCGTATCGAGGAAGAGGCATCCCATGACTGATTCGAAAGACAACGACGAACCGCGTCAACACTACTTCACGCTGCACGACAACGTGAACGAGAAATCGTACGAGCTGCCGGTTCTCGAAGGCACTGAAGGACCCCGCGTCATTGACGTCCGCAACCTTTACAGCCAGGCGGGCGTGTTCACCTACGATCCCGGGTTCAAGTCCACCGCGTCATGCTCGTCCTCCATCACCTACATAGACGGGGACAAGGGCATACTCCGGCACCGCGGATACTCCATCGAGGATCTCGCCGAGCACAGCGACTACCTCGATGTATGCTATCTGCTGCTTCACGGCGAGCTGCCGTCCCCGGAGGAAAAGGAAGAGTTCGACCGGGACATCACCCATCACACCATGCTGCACGAGCAGCTTATCCACTTCTTCCGCGGGTTCCGGCGCGACGCCCACCCCATGGCCACCATGGTGGGCATTGTCGGCGCGCTGTCCGCTTTCTATCACGACAGCACCGATATCACCGACCCGCTTCACCGCATGACGGCTTCCCATCGCCTGATTGCCAAGATGCCGACGATCGGGGCCTGTGCTTACAAGTTCTCGCTCGGGCAGCCCTTCATTTACCCGGACAACAAGGCGAGCTACGCCGGCAACTTGCTTCAGATGATGTTCAAGGTGCCGGCCGAGGACTACGAACCGGACCCGGTGCTGGTCCGGGCCATGGACCGGATCCTGATCCTGCACGCCGATCACGAACAGAACGCATCGACATCGACCGTGCGCCTGGCGGGCTCGTCCGGCGCCAACCCGTTCGCCTGCATCGCCGCGGGGATCGC
>JBEPXV010000134.1:0-6023 GCA_041641695.1 Gammaproteobacteria bacterium
GCTGCCGGCGGCGGCGCTACTCCTCCGTTCCCACATACGAGATGCGGTAGATCGCTCCCGTCAGATCATCGGAGACCAGCAACGAGCCGTCGAGATACTGCTCGACGTCCACTGGACGGCCCAGGTATTCCCCGGTGTCTTCGTTCAGCCAGCCGGAAGCAAACACGCGCATCTCACCGGGAGTTCCGTCTTCGTTGACGGGCGTGAACATGACCCGTGCCCCGATTGGCTCGGTGCGATTCCAGGAGCCGTGCTGGGCACTGAAAATGCCGCCCCGGTACTCCTCCGGGAACATGCTGCCGGAATAAAACCGCATGCCCAGGTCGGCGGCGTGCGCGACGGTGGTGATCTCCGGGAATACCACGTCGGCGGGCGGCTCCGAATCCTTGTACTCGTTGGTCCTGACGTCGCCTCCGCCGTACCAGGGGAAGCCGAAATGCTGGCCCTTGGCGGTGGCACGGTTCAGCTCGCCGGGCGGGATGTCGTCCCCCATGCCGTCCACCTGGTTGTCGGTGAACCACAGCTCGCCGTTCGCCGGATTGAAATCCAGCCCCACCGAATTGCGAATACCCTCGGCGTAGACTTCGCGGTTGCTGCCGTCGCGGTTCATGCGGATGATGCCGCCGATACCCCACTCGCTGTAGTGATCCAGCTTGTCCGCGGGCGGCACGTTGTACGGCTGCCCCAGGGTGATATACAGCTTGTCGTCCGGGCCGATGGTGCAGGTCCGTGCGCCGTGGTTGAAGGACACGTCCTCGTCGGGAACCAGCTCGTCCTCGACCACTCCGATCGCCACGTCGGGACTTTCGTAGAAGAACTCGGCCGCGGGGAAAACCAGCACCCGCTGGGATTCGACGGTGTACAGAAACCCGTCCCGCGTAAAGCACACGCCGTTCGGCACGCTGAAGTCCACGGACGGCGCGAACACCTTCACCTCGTCGGCAACCCGGTCCTTGTCCCGGTCGGTGACCGCCCAGACCCGCGTCTTGCGGGTTCCGACGTAGACCACCCCGACATTGGTCCCTACCGCCATGTGACGGGCGTCGGGGACCATGGCATAAAGGTCAATTTCAAAACCGGGCGGAAGATCGATCCGCTCCAGGGTCCGGCGGATGGCGGCGGCCCTGTCAGGGTCCTGGGTCACGGTCTCGATATCGAGGGACGTGCCCGTGGACTTGAAGTCCTGCAGTTTTTCGATGTTCTCCAGCTGCTGCGCGGTCGCCGTCCCCGTCATCATCAGCAGGGAAACAGCTACGCCTACTACCGTCGACTTGAGATTCGTCATTGTTCTTCCTCCTCCGGTGTTTCTGTTACCGGTAACACGCATGTGCGTTCTGAATTGTAAACCACCTTCGCCATGGCCAAAAACCATCCGGACGGGCTGCACGGTCCACGCGATAAAGGCCCCAACGCCGCTTGTGGCCTGCTCGTTTTCATACTGTAAAATGCTCCTGAATGCACCATGGCTCGGAATTGAGGAACCACCATCTCCGGCGCGGGTCACACCCACGGCGAAAGCGTCATTCACCATCCCACGCCCGGCCGCGATCGAGGCCGAAGGAGACAATCATGGTACGCGTTATTGCGTTGCTGGCGGCAGTTCTCGTGGCACCACTCACTGCGGCGGCCGATGTCGGTGGCCTGGTGAAGAAGCCGAGCCCCTACAGTGTTTCCGAGACCATGGACCGGCTGGAGGCCGTTCTCGATGAAAAGGGGATCACCGTCGCATTGCGTTGGAATCATGGCCGCAACGCGGCGGACGTGGACATATCCCTGCGGGACACGGAGGTGTTGATCTTCGGGAATCCGAAAATCGGCAGCCACCTGATGACGAGCGCCCAGAGCGCCGGCATCGATTTGCCCATGAAAGCCCTGGCGTGGCAGGACGAAGACGGCGAGGTATGGCTGGCCTACAACGACCCGGTATATATCGCCGAGCGGCACGGTATCGAGGACCGGGACGAGGTCGTGGAGAAGATGAGCAACGCCCTGAACGGCCTCACCGACGCGGCGGTGAGCACCGAATAGGCGCCCGGAACGGTCGAGCGCAGCTACAGCGCCAGGTACTCGTGGCGCAGGTCCTCGTTCTCGAGGACCTCCCGGGCGGACCCGTCGTACACCACCTGTCCCATGTCCAGGATCACCGCCCGGTCGGCCAGGTTGAGGGCCGCGATGACGTTCTGCTCGACAATCACCGTCGTGAAACCGAGCTCCTTGATTTCCCGGAGAATCCGTTCGATCTCCTGGACGATCACCGGCGCCAGGCCCTCGTAGGGCTCATCCAGCAGCAGCAGCTTGATGTCCCGGGCCAGGGCGCGGGCCACGGCCAGCATCTGCTGCTCGCCGCCGGACAGCGTGGTGCCCTCCTGGTTGCGGCGCTCGCCGAGCCGCGGGAAATGCTCGTAGATCCGCTCCAGTGACCAGCCGATGGGCTCCTGGATCTGGGCCAGCTTGAGGTTCTCCTCTACCGTGAAGCCCGAAATGATGCGGCGGTCCTCGGGCACCAGCGCGACACCCGCCTGGGCGGCCTCGTAGGATTTCATCTTGTGGAGGGGCTCGTGATTCAGCCATACCTCGCCCTGCTTGAGCTCTGGCCAGCCGATCTGGGCGATGGTGCGCAGGGTCGACGTCTTGCCGGCGCCGTTGCGCCCCAGCAGGGCGACGATCTCACCTTCGCGAACGTCGAAGCCGACGCCCTGCACAATGTAGCTTTCGCCGTAGTAGGCGTGCAGGTTCGAGCAGGAGAAGTATGCCGGATCGGAGCCCGTGGCTTCTACCTTATGTTCTTCTACCGTATGTTCTTCGGCGCGGCCGGTCATCAGTGCATGCCTCCGAGATAAGCTTCCTGGACCTTGGGATTGCCGCGAATTTCCTCCGGCGCTCCCTCGGCGATGATCTGACCCTGGGACAGCACGGTAATCTTGTCCGCCAGCGAGAACACGACGTGCATGTCGTGCTCGATGATCACCTTGGTCATGCCGCGCTCCTTGATCTGCCGCAGGGACTCGATGGTGGCATTGGTGTCCGCCCGGGACATGCCGGCGGTGGGCTCGTCCAGAAGGAACAGCTTCGGATGCTGGACCAGGCCCATGGCCAGCTCCAGGCGCCGCTTGTCGCCCCGCGACATGCTGGCGGCCACCTGGTCCTGCTGCTCGGTAAGGCCCATTTCCGCCAGGGTCTGCTCCGATTCACGCATGATGTCGGCTTCCCCCGCCATGGGTATGAATGGATTGAAAGTGAACGATCCGTCGCGGCGCGCGAGCGCCGCGATCATGACATTCTGCATGACGGTCAGGTTCTGGAATATTTCGGGGGTCTGGAAGACCCGGGCGACCCCGGACTGGTTGATCTCGTGGGGCGAGCGGCCGGTGATCACCTCGCCGTCGAAGGTCACGGTGCCGCGGTCGGGCTTGATGCGTCCGACGCATACGTTCAACAGCGTGGACTTGCCCGCACCGTTCGGCCCGATGATAGCGTGGGTCTTGCCCTTTTCAACCTGCAGGTTGATATCGCTGAGAGCGTGCAGGCCGCTGAAGCTCTTGTCCACGTACTCGATGTTCAGAACGATTTCCGGTTCCATCACCTAACCCCCGGCCTTGTTGTCTTCTGCGGCGCCGGGGCCTGCCCGCTTCGCACGCCAACGTTTCGCGATTCGCGACA
The DNA here is from genome assembly GCA_041641695.1 of Gammaproteobacteria bacterium. GTDB lineage: Bacteria > Pseudomonadota > Gammaproteobacteria > Arenicellales > JAANXG01 > JAANXG01. The sequence goes on from JBEPXV010000134.1 coordinate 3,661, forward strand.
TGCCTTCCATCAGGCCACCGGGCAGGAATATGACAATGGCCATGAACAGGGCGCCCAGGGTCAGTTGCCAGCCTTCGCCCACGAATGGGTGAACGACCGTGACCACGACATTCTCGAGCAGCTCGGGCATGAATGAGAACATGTCGTGCAGCGCCGACTGATTCAACGCGGAGAAGATGTTCTCCGAGTATTTGATCAAGGCGGCGCCAAGCAGCGGCCCGGTGAGGGTACCGGCGCCCCCCAGAATGGTCATCAGCACCACCTCTCCGGAAGCGGTCCATTGCATACGCTCGGCCCCGGCCAGCGGATCGGTCACCGCGAGAAGCGCCCCCGCCATGCCGGCGTACATCCCCGAGATCACGAACGACAGCAGAAGGTAAGGCCGCGTGTTGAAGCCGGTGTAGCGCATTCGGCTCTGGTTGGACTTGATGGCTCTCAGCTTCAGGCCGAAGGGCGAGCGGAAAATCATCATGGAGATGTAAAAGCCGAGGATGAGCACGGCCGCGCAGAAATAGAAGCCCGGGTAGCCCTGCATCTCCCACCCGAGGAGGGTGCCGACCGGAGAGCCTTCCGGCGCCGTGCCCAGCATACGGTCGATTACCATGGGATCGTCCCGCAGCACCCGCAGCCCGGTCTCGCCGTTGGTGATCGGGGTCAGCACGGAATACGCCAGGTTGTAGCTCATCTGGGCGAATGCCAGGGTCAGGATCGCGAAGTAGATACCGGTTCGGCGCAGGCAGACGTAGCCGATGGCCACCGCGAACAGGCCCGCCATGATGGTGCTGATGAGCACCGCGGGTATCACGTTCAGGGACAGCAGCTTGAACGACCACACGGCGGTGTAGGACCCCACGCCGAGAAACGCCGCGTGGCCGAAAGACAGGTAACCCGTCAACCCGAACAGGATGTTGTAGCCGATCGCGAACAGCCCGAAGATCGCGAACTTCTGGAGCAGGTCCGGGTAGGACGCGCCCACCGGCTGCAGCCAGATCGGCATCGACAACACGGCGGCGATGAACACCAGCATGGCGATGGTGTCGTGCCGGGACAATCTGAACTTCTTCACCGCTCAGTCCTCCATCAGGCCTTTGCGGCCCATGAGCCCGCGCGGACGAACCAGGAGCACGATCACCGCGATCAGGTAGATGATGATCTGGTCGATGCCGGGGAGGATCGACTTGACTTCGTTCATGGACGCCAGCGACTGGAGAATGCCGAGCAGGAACCCGGCCGCCACCGCGCCCCCCAGGGAGCCCATGCCGCCGACCACCACCACGACAAAGGACAGCACCAGGAACTCCATGCCCATGTGGTAGTCCGGCGGGAGTATCGGCGTATACATGACCCCCGCCAGGCCGGCCACCACGGTGGCGATGCCGAACAGGATCGTGAAGCGGCGCTCCACGTTGATACCCAGAAGACTCACGGTTTCCCGGTCCGACATGCCGGCCCGCACCACCATCCCGAAGGTCGTGAGATGCAGGAACGCGAACACGCCCCCGATCACCACCAGCGCGAACACGAAATACACCAGGCGCCAGTACGGATACGAGACGTTCTCGCCTAGACCCAGCCAGGCGCCGATCGGGGCGCTGCCCGAGACGATCTCCGGCGCCGGGGTCGGAATGGGATTGGCGCCGAAAAAGGTCTTGATGATCTCCTGCAGCACGATGGCCAGGCCGAAGGTCACCAGGATCTGCTCGGCATGGGGCCGCTTGTAGAAGAACTGGTACAGGCCCCGCTCGAGAATGAGCCCGATGAGCAGCATCACGGGGATGGCAAGCAGTATGGAGAGGGGCACCGCCCAGTCGATGATCATGGACCCCGTATCCCCCCACCAGATTTCCAGGTAAGGCACCTCCTTGTAGGCCGCGAAGGCGGTCACGCCCTCGTCCTTCACCTTCTCGGAAATGGTCAGGAGCTTCTGGAAGCTGACAGCGCAGAACGCCCCCAGCATGAACTTGGCGCCATGGGCGAAATTCACCACGCCGAGGCTGCCGAACACCAGGGTCAGGCCCAGCGCAATCAACGCGTAGGCGCCCCCCTTGTCCAGGCCATTCAATAACTGCAATACGATTGCGTCCACAGCCGGATCCCGGGTTTTGCTTATCGAAACGTCATGGCCTGCCGGTGACTGGTGTCACCGGCAGGCCACTCGCAGCGGCCGCCGGGCCGGGGGGACCCCGGCCGGCGCGTCTCTTGCTTATTGTTGACTGCCGCTCAGGCGCAGGTGCCGAGCTCGCCGCCGAAGATGGACGGGTCGTAGGTGACCTGCTCCGCGGGGACTTCCTGCACCACTTCCAGCAGATCGAACTGGCTGGACGGGTTCTGGTTGCCCCGTACCACCAGCACCTTCTTGAAGC
>JBEPXV010000135.1:0-4315 GCA_041641695.1 Gammaproteobacteria bacterium
TACCGGGCCGGGTTCGCGACGACCCAGGAGGCATACGAGGAAGCGTACGATGCGCTGTTCGATACCCTGGATGCACTGGAGGTGAAGCTGTCGAGGCAGCGCTACCTCGCCGGGGACCGGATCACGGAGGCGGATTGGCGCGCGTTCACCACGCTGCTGCGCTTCGACCCCGTCTATCACGGGCATTTCAAGTGCAACAAGCGCAAGCTGAGCGAGTATCCAAACCTGTCTGGCTATACCCGCGAGCTGTACCAGGTTCCCGGCGTGGCCGACACGGTGAATATGCACCACATCAAGCACCATTATTATGTCAGCCACGACATGATCAACCCCTCCGGGATCGTGCCCAAGGGACCGGAAACCAACTACGATGCGCCCCACGACCGCGACCGGTTGCCCGCAGTGCCCGGTTGAGAGGAAGTAGGCCCGGGCAACATCGAGGGCCCGGCGCCGTAGTGTTGGTATCCGGAAAGCCGACCCCGGGCGGGCCGCCAACTCAGTCGCTTCTCGATACCCGCCCGCTGAAGGCGACGCCGCCTGCTACACAAGATCCCGCGGAATACGCCGGTCCCAACTCAGAGTGTAGATACGCGCGTCACCCTCGTAGGCATCCAGATCGGCGCGGATGATGAAATCGGTAGCGTCGGAAGTCATGACTGTCCGGGTGACGGTCTGCACCCGCCAGTCGCCGCGGGCGAAGCTCCTCTCCCAGCGTGTTTCGCCGCGAATGGAATCGTAGGCGTCGTCCTCGTATGAGTAGCGTTCTTCCACCTTGGTATGGATATCGAGGTCGATATCATGCAGATGGTAACTGCCTTCGTCGAAGACCACCTTGAGCTCCGAGCGATCGCGCGCCAGGTCGTGGGTGATCAGCCATTCCTGTCTCGGAGGCTGCAGCAGGGTGCGCGGAGACGGCGAGGCGGCTTCCGGCTTGCCGAGGTCACGGAGATGCGCATCGGCGTCGCGCAGTGGTCGGACCGGCAGCTTCAGGGTGCTCGTGCCGGTAAAGACACTGAGGCGCACGGGCACGGGCGACGGCCAGGCCAGCGGCCAGTAGGAAGTCGATACGCTCACCCGCAGCCTGTGACCCTTCGGAAAGGTCTGCGCAATGTCGTTCAGGAAAACCTGGACGGTATAGCGCCGGCCGGGGACGAGGGGCTCCGGGTGTTCGTTGCTGTCCCGGTGGGTGAGATTGAGCAGCCCATAGGTGATACGGGTCGCCTTGTCGTCCGGCGCCAGGTCGGACAACCTGACCGCGACCATCGCCACGGGCTCGTCGCTGGCCAGGTCCAGTTCCACTACCGGGGCGCCGAGAATCTCGAGATCCTCCGTGAGCGGCGCGCTCTGGAACACCATGGAGCCGCCGTCTTCGCTGCGCTGGTCATGGGGCAGATCCGGTATGTCGGCATAGGAGCACCATTTGCCCCCGAACTGCCCGACGTTCAGCGGTGAGCGAACGGTCAGCTCCTGTTTGGGCACGTTCGCGCCGGGATCGGCGATGATCCCCGGGCCCAGGGGATAGTCTTCATACGATACACGGTCCGACGGCCAGCTATCTTCGGCAACCCACCGGCCCGGCCGGTGATGGTAGTAAGGTTGCGGCGGGACACTGGCCTGCATCCAGACGCGCAGCATCGGCTCGTCCATCACGCCGGTCTCCTTGCCGCCCAGCCACTGATCCCACCATCGCAGGCACTCGTCCAGGAAATTGATGGCCGGACCCGGAATGCCGAGATGCGGGTACTTATGGCTCCAGGGGCCGATCAGGCCCTTGCGCGGGGCATCCAGGTTCGCGAGCATGCGGAACACGGCGTTGCTGTAACCGTCCGCCCAGCCGCTCACGGCCATCACCGGGCATTGCACGTCGGAATAGTTCTCGCAGATGGAACCGTGTTTCCAGTACTCGCCGCGGTGCTGATGACGCAGCCAGGTCTCCAGCCACAGGCCGCTCTGGTCCAGCCGCTCGAGCCACTGCTCGCGCCAGTCCGGCACCAGTGCCGGGTCGGGCGGGCAGGTGTTCTGGGAAAACATGGTGGAGGCCCAGGACAGGTTGTCCAGCAGCAGGCAGCCGCCCATGTAATGAACGTCGTCGGCGTAGCGGTCGTCGGTGGAGCAGATGGTGATGACTGCCTTGAGCTCCCGCGGTCGCAATGCGGCGATCTGCAGGCCGTTGAAGCCGCCCCAGGAGATCCCGATCATCCCGATATTGCCGTCGCACCACGGTTGTGATGCGATCCACCGGATCACGTTGATTCCGTCCTCGAGCTCGATGGGCAGGTATTCGTCGGTCAGGATGCCATCGGATTCGCCGCTGCCCCGCAGGTCCACGCGCACGCCCGCGTAGCCGTGCCCGGCGAAGTAGCGGTGATTCATTTCATCCCGTTCCGCGGTCAAATCACGCTTGCGGTAGGGGATGTACTCGAGTATCGCCGGGACGGGCTGCTGCTCGGCGTCGGCCGGTATCCAGATGCGCGCCGCCAGGCTGCAGCCGTCCGGCATCTCGATCATGACATGTTCCAGCTCGCGCACTTTGCGCGGAAACGAGGTGATGGATTTCAATGGTGCTGCAGTCCGGGAAAGAGGTTTGGTGTCAGGCGGCCCGCACAAAGGACGTTTTGGGGCCGCCGCTGTCTATGGTCTTGTACTCGTAACCGAGCAGTTTTCGCACCTTGCGATAGTTCCGCAGCAGTCGCTTCTGATTCCCGGCACCCATGAATATGTGGGCCACCGCGAAGCTGTAGCTGTCCTGCTCAGGCAGATCCGACAACCGGGTGCCTTTCTGTACCTGGGAATTGATCGTTGTGCCGGGGAACTGCGACTCGATGTTCTCGATGTCAGCGGGGCTGGGAGCTTTGGTTACAACGGCATCCTCGAACTTGCGATGGAAGAACTTTGCGGCTACCTTGAATTCGCCCTGGCGGCGTGGGTAGTCCGGCTTCCGGCCCATGGCGATATCAACGGCGATCTCGTGATTCGACCGACCGTCGACTTTTTCGAACAGATCGCAATGAGATTCTGCGAGCCTCGTATTCATTTCCAGAAACCACAGCTTGTCGGTCCTGGTATCCCAGAAGAATTCGACGTTGAAGCAGGAGTTGTCGAAGCCGACCTGCTTGACGTACCGGTTGGTAATCCGGGCCATGCGCTTGCGCACTTCCAGTGGCAGACGCGACGGGTATTGATAGCGCAGGAAGCTGACCTTGTTCTTGTGGCGGATGGAGTCGACGATGCCGTAGACCCTGGGCTTGCCCTCGAATACGTAGCCTTCGACCGTGCACTGCCGCCCGCCGATGATCTGCTCGGCCAGACAGTAGTGCCCGTCCACCTCCGCGACCTCGCGAGGCAGGTCGGCCTGCTCGAGCACGTAGTTGAACGGGTCGGCAATGGTGTCGATGTTGTCGCGCAGGATGCGCACCGCCTGTTCGAAGTCCGTTTTGTTATTGATGCGAAACCCGAGACGCGAGCCCGACGACTTGATCGGCTTGATCCAGAAGGGGAAATCGAAGGGAATTTCCGCAAGGGGGTCGTTGCTGTTCGGGTCGAACGCGGCGAAACCGGGAACGTGATCCGGGATTACCTTGTTCTGCTCAATGCGGCTCCAGTACTTGTGCTCGCACTTGAGCAGGCTCTCGAGCGACGGTGACCGGAGCCCGAACTCCTTGCACAGGATCGGCCACATGGTGCTGACGGGGAAATCGAAATAGATTACCAGGCCGTCAATCCGGCCTTTCGCGTCGCTCAGCTGCTCGCGCGCGCCATCGATCAGCTTCTTCATGTGGAAATCTTCCGTTTCCATCAGCTCCGACGGGTCGATTACGCCATGGAACTCGTAGTCTCCCGCGTTGCGGATGCTCTGCAGCTTGCGGAGGTTGAAATCGTTGAGACCGATGATATAGATGTGGTGCTTTTTCATGTGGGCAGTGCGATCGCATGCAAATACATCCGGAGCGGTAAGCGTGCGGGTCGCCTTCGCCAACCACGGGATGTACGATTGCAGGCAATGTCCTGTTTGAGTGCGTGATCTACCTTAACACACTGCTCGTGCGCATTCAGGTTTACTTCCAGGATGCGCGCGGTTGCCGGTGTGCGGGTGGCGGGTATTTCGGTGACTGATCGTCGCGCAGTTAATCCGTCCCGACTCGGGCTCCGGCAGGCCCGCGCACCGGACCGGCTGCGCGCTGGTGTTCGGAGCGAGTGACAGGATTCATATCCGGGCGATACAAACCCCGGCGGGCCGGGCGGGCGCCCGGCCCGCGCTGCCACCGGCCGGTCCGGCCGGGGTCAATCCAGCCGGAAGCCGATCTTAAGCTTAACC
>JBEPXV010000135.1:4325-6006 GCA_041641695.1 Gammaproteobacteria bacterium
TGCCGTCCTGGATATGACCGCGTGTTTCCACGACCTCGAACCAGTCCAGGTTCTTGAGAGTTTTCGATGCCTTGGCGATCGCATTATCAATGGCTTCATCCGTGCTCGTCGTGGACGAGCCGGCAAGCTCAATCACTTTGTACACGTTATCGTTCATGTGAGAACCTCATCGATTGCAGTCAGACTTTACTATACGTCGAGGTTGAGATAGATGCGATCTGTTCGGCGCTGCTGTCCGGTTATCCGACGTCGATGGCGCCCTTCATACCCGCGGGGAAATGTCCCGGTATATGGCATCCGATCTGCACTTCACTGTGTTCGCTGAACTTCCATGTCAAATTCCGCGTTTCGCCGGGTGGAACGACCACGCCATTGGGCTCATGCTGCATGTGAGACATCATGTCTTCCGGGGCCACGCTCTGCATCTGTTCCTCGTGGTCCTTGTGCCACTCGGGGGTGCCTATGGTGAAGGAGTGGTGCAGCGTGCCGGTGTTGGTGACGACGAAACGAATGATTTCTCCCGTTTCGACCTGAATATCGTTCGGGTTGAAATTCATCATATCGGTGGCGTCGATCTCGAGGATGCGGTCCGGGTCGGCCCCCTCTGCGGGTTGTCCGAATTTGAACCCATGGCTGCCTTCATGGTCGCCGGCGGCCTGAAGCGTCGCTGATGCAGCGAGCGCCAAGCCGGTTGCGGTGGCTATGGAGAGTAGCAGGGATCGAAAATGCATAAAGTTGCTCCTGTTCGAAGTTTTCATGGTGTGCGGTTCGGAGCCGGCAGGGCGTGGGGTCACGGATGCCGCAGACTGCACCTCGCCGCCATCGGCGTGTATCGACGCCGTTAGTCATCATATGTGGGGATTACGTCCGGCCGTACAACCCCGTTACGGATGAAGTGCTCGAGCGGTGTCGGTCCCGTGATCGACGGCCTTCATGTCTCCAGTGTGCGACAGGGATCCGGGGTGTTTGTTCCATGGATGTAATATCGGCCGGAAGTGTACCTTGCCGCCGCCCTGGCCGGCACGGTGAAGCGTTGGTTTTGTGGTGCCACCCCGTGAACCGGGCCACGATCATGCGGGAGTGGGCGCCGCCGGGCGCTTTTTCAGTCGCTGCTCGGGATTCATCCCGATAAATGTTCGCAATCGGGGCGAGGATTGGATCCAGGGCACCTGCGTTCCCGGTCATGACCATTCGGGGCCCCCAGTATGTTGGTGCTTTCGGTGGTTATCTCTGGTCGGGCTTAAGCCCGACAAACGTCAAGATTTCGGCCATGGATAGTCGCTAGGCCGCCTGCGTTCCCGGTATGATCGATGGGGGCCCCAATACGTCAGCGCCTTCGGTAGTTATCTCTCCCCGATACTCGCTTGGTGAAAAAGCGCCCGGCGGCGCCCTTCTAGTAATTCGAGGGGGGGTAAAATTTGGCACGGGCTCACTCCGCTTGCCGTGCTGCGAAATGTGTAGGTCGGGATTCATTCCGACAAATGCATGTTCGGGCACTGTCCTTCGCCAAGCCGACACGCCAAGGGAATGGTTGCGGTGCGTACCCGTGGACCGGACCACTATCACCCGGCGGCGCTCTGGTGCTGGATTGAAGGAGGCGCCGAGGATTTGCGGCGCTTCCCCTCGTGCGCAGGGAGGTGGATTGACGGCAATCAAGGATCAGGCGACGCCCCGGCGGGAG
>JBEPXV010000136.1:0-5948 GCA_041641695.1 Gammaproteobacteria bacterium
CGGTAGAGGCCCGTCGCGCAGCGTTGGTCACGTGTCACGGGTTGTCCTGTCGCGTTGCTGGGTTGAACGAAGACTGGCGCGCCGGCGCCGCGGCCGGTGTGTCGTGCAGGAAATTACTTCGAATTCAAATTATACAACGAAAAAATATTCTGTTGTCGCCGGTTTCATGCCGCTATTCGAAACGCGGTCAGGGTTTCCTGGAGCGCTTCCCGGCTGTAGTCATCGGCTGTATAGGCCTCCCCGAGGCCTTTCAACAGAATCAGCCGCACCCGGCCATTGACAACCTTCTTGTCCACTGCCATGTAGCGTTCGAAGGTCTCCGGCGTCATGGTTTCCGGCGGCCGGGCCGGCAGGCCGGCCCGCCGCAGCAACGCTTCGACCCGTTCGACATCCGTCGCCCGGAGATCGCCGAGTCGGTGCGACAGGTCGGCGGCCATCAGCATGCCCACCGCCACTGCCTCGCCGTGCAGCCAGACGGTATAGCCGGTGGCGGCCTCGATGGCGTGACCGAAGGTATGGCCGAGATTGAGAAGCGCCCGCACCCCCTGCTCGCGCTCGTCCAGGGCGACAACGTCAGCCTTGTTGCGGCACGACTGCTCGATGGCATAAGTCAGGGCCGCGTGCTCCCGCCGCCGCAGCGCATCGATGTTCCCCTCCAGCCATTCGAGGAATCCCGGGTCCCGGATCAGGCCGTATTTGATCACCTCCGCCAGCCCAGCGGCCAGCTCCCGGTCCGGCAGGGTCTCCAGTGTTCCGGTGTCGGTGATCACCGCCCGCGGCTGGTAGAAGGCGCCGATCATGTTCTTGCCGCGCGGATGGTTGACGGCGGTCTTGCCGCCCACGGAGGAATCCACCTGGGCGAGCAGTGTCGTCGGAACCTGAATGTAGGGAACGCCGCGCTGGTAACAGGCCGCGGCGAATCCGGCGATATCCCCCACCACGCCGCCGCCCAGGGCCACCACCGTGCATTGGCGACTGCAGGGCACTGCGAGCATGCGGTCGAAAATCTGCTGCAGCACCTCCAGGTTCTTGTAGGATTCACCGTCCGGGATGACGTGGCAGGCCACGTCGAAGCCGTCAAGGCCGCGCCGCAGCGAATCGAGGTACAGGGGCGACACCGTTTCGTTGGTGATTACCATGACCTGCCGGCCGGCGATGTGTCTGCCGAGCACGTCCGGGCTGGACAGCAGGTGCGTGCCGATGTGGATCGGGTAGCTCAGCGGGCCGAGCTCGACGGTCAGGGTGTGCATGGCTTCAGGCTCTCGATTTTGCGGGCAATCTGCCGGGCGGCCCGGCCCGCGGACAGGCTGTCGGTGTCGACGATGAGATCCGCTTCCTGGCGATACAGGGGCTCGCGGGTCCGCATCAGGGACTCGAGGGCGGCGCGTCGGTCGCCGGTTTCCAAAAGCGGTCGATGCTTGGTCGCCTTGGTGCGCTCCAGCTGGGAATCAATGGATGCGCGCAGGTAGACCACGGTGCCGTGTTTTCTGAGCGCCTTGCGGTTGGCCTCGCTGAGCACGGCGCCGCCGCCGGTGGCCAGCACGATGCCCTGCATGGCGGTCAGCTCGGCGATCAGTTGCTCCTCCCGCTCTCGGAAGCCCGACTCCCCCTCGATATCAAAGATCAGGCTGATGCTGGCGCCGGTACGGTGCTCGATTTCCTGGTCGGAATCGATGAATCTGAGCTGCAGCCGCCTGGCGAGCTGCTTGCCGATGGTGGTTTTGCCTACCGCCATGGGGCCGATCAGGAAAACGTTCGGGGTCATGCATCGATGGTAACGCATCCGCGGGCGATGCGGATGCCGGGGCCCGCGCACCGGGCTTGATTGGGGGAAGGGTTGCCACCGGTCAGGCGGCCGTACCCCCACAACCGGCGACCATCCCTGGCAGATTACAAGCTCATCCCTGCGACGAGGAGGTTGTGATGAATCGCGTTCTGGGCGCTCAGGCGGCCGGAACGGGCTCCGGGTCCACGGCCCCCAGATCCAGCGCCGGGTTGATGATCCTGGGGGTCAGGAAGATCAGCAGCTCGGTCCGGTTGTCGAAGGTCGTCTTGGTCCTGAAAAGAAGCCCGAGAACGGGAATGTCCCCGAGAAACGGCACTTTCGTCACGTTGCGGGACTGCTGCTGTTGGTAGATACCGCCGATCACCGCCGTCTCGCCGTTGGACAGCAGGACCTGGGTCTTGATGCGCTTGGTGTTGAGCGTGTCCGCGTCGGCATCGGAGAACGTGTCCTGGGTAACTTCCACATCCATGACCACCCGGTCGTCCGGAGTGATCTGGGGCACCACGGTCAGGCTCAGCACCGCTTCGACAATCTGCGGCTCACCGAAGCCGCCGATGGCCGTGAGTCGGATGATGCGTTCCTGGCCCTGCTCGATCCGCGCTTCCTGCTGGTTGGAGGTAATCAGCCGTGGACTGGCGATCACCTTCCCGCGGCCTTCCGCTTCGAGGGCCGAGAGCTCGAGCTGGATCAGGTTGGCAATGCCGGTACCGGCCTTGAATATCTCGAACGCGTAGGACGCGGCCGGCAGGTCACCGATCCCGGCACCCGGCAGGTTCACCGCCAGGCCGTCCGGTTGCTGCCCGAAGGGCGGATCGCCGAACGAGGGCGCGCCGGCGCCGCCCTCGAGAGATCCGCTGGCTTCGGCCGCCCCCTCGAGCGAGCCGCTGGCGGTCACGTCGCCGATTTCGGCGCCGCCGAGCTCCGCCTGCTGTGTGACCCGTTGGAATCCCAGGCGTGCGCCCAGGTTGCGGCTGAAATCGTCGTTGGCCTCGACGATGCGGGTCTCGATCAGGACCTGGCGCACCGGCCTGTCGAGCTTCGCAATGAGCGACCTGACCTGGCTGATCTTTGAGGGCAGGTCCTGGATCAGGATGGTATTGGTCCGCTGGTCCACCGTGACATTGCCGCGCGGGCTGAGCAGCGAGTTGCTTTCGGTTTCGACCTCGCTGACATTCACGCTGCCGAACAGCGACCGCTCGAGGCCGGTGTCCACGGCCTTTACGGACTTCAGGATCGAGGCGATTTCCGAGGCTTTGGCGTAGTTGATCTGTATCAGCTCAGAGGTCAGCGGCTGCAGCTCGCTCTGCTGCTGCTGGGACTCGAGTTGCTGGCGTTCACGCTGGGCGATTTCCTCGGCGGGTGCGACCCATACCACGTTGCCGGACTGGCGCTTACCCAGGCCGCGGGTCTGGAGGATGATGTCCAGCGCCTGGTCCCAGGGCACGTCCTTGAGCCGCAGCGTCAGGGTGCCGGTGACCGAATCGCTGGTAACGAAGTTCAGTCCCGTGAAGTCGGCGATGACCTGCAGTGCGGCGCGCACATTGATCTGCTGGAAGTTGAGGGACAGGCGGTCCCCGGAGTAGCCGAACTCGTCGGTTTCTTCCTCGTCCTCCACCTCCGTCACCGGGTCGACGTTGATGTTGAACACGTTGCCGGTCTGGTACGCCAGGTGCTGGAAGCGGCCCTGGGGCGTCACCACCATGCGTACCGTATTGCCTTCCTGGAAGGTGTCGATGGTCTGCACCGGCGTGGCGAAGTCCACCACGTCGAGCCGCTGTTCCAGGTCGTCGTCGATCTCGGTGTTGAGGAAGTCAATGATGATCTCGCCGGACTGCTCATTGATATTGACGCCCACGGAAGGATCCGAAAGCCTCACCGTCACTCGTCCGCCGCCTTCCTGGCTCCTGCGAAAGTCGATGTTTTCGATGCTGTGCGCGGCCGCCGCCGATCTGGCGAACGGCTTGGGCTCGGTGCGCTCGACCCGGGTGGAAGCGGCATCGGGGTTCTCGATGACGAACACGATCCCGTCGTCGGTGATCTGTGACTCGTAGGGTACGGGCCGGACCAGGTTGAACACCACCCGGGTGCGGTCCTCCGCCTCCACTGTGGTGATCGATTCGACGGCTCCGACGCCGATCTTGGTGACCGGCGCGGTCAGGTCGCTGCGCGTATTGAAAAAGTCGAATGCCAGCCGGGGAGGGCGGTTCGTGGAAAACTGGCCGGGCTGCTCGGGCGGCCGCGCCATCGAGAGGTTGACCTGCACGCGACCGCCGGGGAGGGTGGCGAAGTCGATGCCGGTGAGCCGATTGGCGTCGCCCCCGTTGGACGGGGCGTCGCCCTGCTGCGCCGCGGACTCCGCACCGGCGGACCCGCCGCTGCGGGCCACCACGTCCAGGCCGCTGCCCGTCTCGATGATATCCAGCTGCCCTGGCTCCTCCAGGAGCAGGTCGACGTTGACCGCCTGGCCGTCGTCGGCCACGAAGGGGAAAACGCTTCTCACCATGCCGCGGCCGGAGACATCCGAAACACCGTCCCCGAGGGTGGCGCCCGGCAGAACGACCCGCAGCCGCTGGTCGTTGTCCAGGGATTCCAGGCGATAGTCGACGCCTTCGTCGAGGAGCAGAGAAAGGGTATCGGGGGACGCGCCGCTTTTCCACTCGATGCTCTCGAGCTCGGCGGCCCAGAGCTGCTGGCACAGCAGAAGCGAGCTGAAAAGTAGAAGTCTGACAGGGTTCTTCCAGTTGTAATTCATGATGTCTCTCTTTAGCGCAACTTGTTTTCGAACTTTTTGCTCTGGCTATTTCTCGACTATCGCGATCGAGGCTTCCCGTTCCATCCACCCTCCGCTTACATCCGGAATGAGCTCCACGATTTGCACTTCCGTATCCTTCACCGCCTGGATCTTTCCATAGTTCTGTCCCAGGTAATTTCCCTGTCCCGCGCGGTGTACCGTCCCATCGGGCGTGCGGATGATCGCCCAGGACGATTCGTCGTTGCTCAGGGTGCCCACCATGCTGAGGGCATCCAGGGGGTAGTCCTCCAGCGGCTCCTTGCGTCGGGTGGGGTCGGGGGCGGGTCCGCCGTCCTGGGTCGGCCGACGTTGAATCAGGTTGGCCTGGGAGAACGGGTCGACCAGCTCCGATGCCGTGTACTCGAAGGTCGGGTTGGGCTTGACCCGGGGCAGCGGCTCGACCCTCGGCTTGCGGTCCTTGTGGGTGTTCTCCACGAACGATTCCAGGTCGCTCATCCTCTTGTCGGCGCAGCCCGACAGGACCAGCAATGACGCAATCAGCAATGATGTGCTTATTCTCGAGAACATGTCGGTGTCAGTTGCGCGTCGCGCGGGTTTTGTTCTTGGCCGCCTGTCGTTCGGCGACCTGTTCTTCGTCCAGGTAGTGATAGGTCTTGGCGACCGCCGACATCGACAACACCTGGCCGCCCTCCGGCGACAGCACCAGGTCGTCGATAGTGACGATGCGCGGCAGGGCGGCAACGTCGCTGACGAACTCGCCGAGTTGGTGATAGGTGCCTCTTACCTTGATGTTCACCGGCAGCTCGGCGTAAAAATCCGCCACCCGCTTGTTTCTCGGCTGGAACAGGTCGAACTGGAGCCCGCGCCCCAGGCCGGTCTGGGTGATGTCGATGAGCAGTTCCGGCACTTCGGTCCGGTTGGGGAGCTGGCGCAGCATCACGCCGAACCGTTCCTGCATTTCGACCATCTGCTGCTTGTACGCTTCCAGGTTGACGGCCAGCGCCTTCTTGTTCCGGAATTCCTCGCGCAGGGCGACTTCCGCGCGCTCGACCTTCTCCAGCTCGGCGAGCTGGTCCTTGATAATGAACCAGTAACCGGCGGCCAGGATCAGGATGCAGATGAGCACCGCGGCGGCCACCTTGACGCTGCGCGGCCAGCCCGAGACGTCGTTGAGGTCGATGTTTCGAATATCGTCGAATGTAAGCGCCATCAGCCGCCGTCCTCCGGAGTCGAAGCTTCCGCCACGGTCGCGTCCTGCTCGTTGACCCGCACCGTGAACTGGCTCACCCGCGAGCCGCCCTGGTTCTGGGCGTTGACGATGTCCAGGTTGGGGTTCGTGAACCAGTCGGACGAATCGAGGTTGTTCATGAGATGGGAAACCCGGGCGTTCGACTGGGCCATCCCCTTGAG
>JBEPXV010000137.1:0-5936 GCA_041641695.1 Gammaproteobacteria bacterium
GCGGCACGGTGGCCGAGGTTTTCGTCAAGACCGGCGACCGGGTATCCCAGGGCGATTCCGTGCTATCCCTGGAGGGCGGGGCGGCGACGGCCGCCCCGCAGGGGGAGGAAGCAAAGCCCTCCCGGCAATCACCGGGCCGTGAGGAACAACCCACGGCCGCGCAGCCGCAGGAAGAATCGGGACGGGAGCAAGCCGGCGCCGAAGCCGGGGAGCACGCGCCGCCGCCCACGCTGCCGCCCGCCGACGGCGGCAGGAAAGGCGCGCCGCCCCATGCCAGCCCGTCCGTGCGCCGTTTCGCCCGGGAGCTCGGCGTGGATATCGGCCAGGTGCAGGGCAGCGGCCGCAAGGGCCGCATCCTCAAGGAAGACGTCCAGGGCTGGGTAAAAAAGCGCATCCAGGAGCCGGCACCCGAGTCCGCGCCGGCGGCCGCCGGCGCGGGTGGCGGCGGGTTGCCGGAGATGCCCGACATCGATTTCTCGCAGTTCGGAGAAGTGGAGGTGGTGCCGCTCAACCGCATCAAGAAGCTCACGGCCGCCAGTGTCCACCGCTCCTGGCTGCACGTGCCCCATGTCACCCAGCACGAGGAAGCCGACATCACCGAGCTGGAGGAATTTCGCCAGGAGCTGAAAAAGGAAGCCGCTGACCGGGGCGTCAAGGTGACGATGCTGGCCTTTCTCGTCAAGGCCTGTGTCGCGGCCCTGCGCGAGTACCCCCGCTTCAATGCCTCGCTGGAGAAGGGCGGGGAGAATCTGGTGGTGAAGAAATATTTCAATATCGGCATCGCCGTGGACACGCCCGACGGCCTGGTGGTGCCGGTGATCCGCAACGCCGATCATAAGGGCATCTACGACCTGGCCAAGGAGCTGGGCGAGGTGAGTCAGCGCGCCCGCGACAGGAAACTGTCGCCGAGCGACCTGCAGGGCGCCTGTTTCACCATATCCAGCCTGGGCGGCATAGGCGGCACGGGCTTCACGCCCATCGTCAACGCCCCGGAGGTGGCCATCCTGGGCGTGTCCCGGGCGCAGATGAAGCCGGTGTACCAGGACGGCGGATTCGTGCCGAGGCTGATGCTGCCACTGGCGCTTTCCTACGATCACCGCGTGGTGGACGGCGCTGAAGGCGCCCGGTTCGTAGTGTTCCTGTCCAGAGTGCTGGGGGACGCCCGGCGGCTGCTGCTTTGAGCATTGATCCCATAATCGACAAAAGGAATCCAGGCAGACACCATGAGCATTGAAATCAAGGTTCCGGATATCGGCGATTTCACCGACGTGGAAGTCATCGAAGTGCTCGTCCAGGAAGGCGACCTCATCAAGCAGGAGGATCCGTTGATCACCCTGGAAAGCGACAAGGCGGCCATGGATGTCCCGGCCCCGCAGGGCGGCACGGTGAAATCCCTGCTGGTGCAGGTGGGCGACAGGGTTTCCGAGGGCTCGCCCGTTCTGGTACTGGACGCCGACGACGCGACCGGGGAGGAAGCGACGGCCCGGGGGGAATCGGAGTTCGACGATTTCATGCAGTCCACGGCAGCCGGCGACGACGGCGACGGCGATGATGGCCCCGACATCGAGTACGACCGGGAACTGGTCGCGGGGGACCGGGCGGACCAGAGCCTGGAAGCCGACATTCACGCCGACGTGGTGGTGCTGGGAGCCGGTCCCGGCGGCTATACCGCCGCGTTCCGGGCGGCGGACCTCGGCCTGTCCACAATCCTGGTGGAACGCTACCCGTCGCTCGGCGGCGTGTGTCTGAATGTCGGCTGTATACCGTCCAAGGCTCTGCTGCACACGGCGGAGGTCATCGCCATGGCGCGATCGATGGCGCCGCACGGCGTCGCCTTTTCCGACCCCGAGATCGATCTGGGCAAACTGCGCGCCTGGAAGGACGGCATTGTCGGCAAGCTGACCAAAGGCTTGAGCGGACTCGCAAAACAGAGACAGGTCAAGGTGCTGCACGGCAAGGGCGAGCTGGCGGGACCCCATCACATCCTGGTGGACTCCGAGGACGGTGAGCTCACCGTTTCCTTCGACCGGTGCATCATCGCGGCTGGATCCCAATCCACAACCCTGCCGATCTTTCCGGACCATGAGCGTGTGCTGGATTCGACCAGCGCGCTCGAGCTGCCGGAGATCCCGGAGAGCATGCTGGTCATCGGCGGCGGCATCATCGGGTTGGAAATGGCGACCGTGTACAGCGAGCTCGGCACCCGGATCTCCGTCGTGGAGCTCACGGACGAGCTCATGCCCGGCGCCGACCGCGATCTGATCAAGCCGTTTGAACGGCACATCAGGAAACGCTACGAAAACATCTGGCTGAGCACAAAGGTCACCCGGCTGGAGGCCGGCGACAACGGCGTCACTGCTTACTTCGAGGGCAAGGACGCGCCGGCGTCGGAGCGGTTCGACTACGTGCTTACCGCCGTCGGACGCACGCCAAACGGCCACAATATCGGAGCCGAGCACGCCGGCGTGGAAGTGGGCAAGAACGGCTTCATCGGGGTCGATTCACAGCAGCGCACCAACGTATCCCACATTTTCGCGATCGGCGACATTGTCGGACAGCCCATGCTGGCCCACAAGGCGACGCACGAAGGCAAGGTCGCTGCGGAAGTCTGCGCCGGGCACAAGAGCCACTTCGACGCCCGCGTGATCCCCAGCGTGGCCTATACCGATCCGGAAGTGGCATGGGCCGGCGTGACCGAGGCCGAGGCGAAAGACAAAGGCATCAACTTCGGCAAGGGCACCTTCCCCTGGGCGGCCAGCGGCCGGTCCCTGGGACTGGGCCGGGACGAGGGAATGACAAAGCTGCTTTTCGACAAGGATACCGGCCGGGTGATCGGCGCCGGCATCGTAGGCCCCCACGCAGGCGATCTCATCGCCGAAGCGGCGCTGGCCATCGAAATGGGCTGCGATGCGGCGGATATCGGTCTGACAATTCACCCGCACCCCACGCTTTCCGAGACCATCGCGTTCTCCGCCGAGGCGTTCGAGGGGACCATCACGGATCTGTACATTCCCAGGAAATAGGGCGGGCGTTGCACCCCGCCCCTTCTGAAGCCGGGCCGGCGCCGCTCGCAGCCGGCGAACGACCCCGGGACTGAGCACGTTGCCTCACATCGTTGCCTCCATATCCGCCCATGGCTTCGGCCACATGGCCATCACCGCGCCGGTTCTGGAGCGTCTGCATGAGCTTGCACCCGATTGGCGGATAACGGTATCCAGCAGCCTGGCCGGGAGCGTGCTGCGCAGCCGCATTCAATGCCCGTTCGAGCTCGTGCCGGACGAGCTGGATTTCGGCCTGCGCATGAATCGTGATCTGTCCGTCGACACAGGGGCGACCATCGACGATTACGCAGCCATTCACGCAGACTGGGACAGGCACGTGGCGGAGCGCGCCGCCTGGCTGGCGGAGTCGCGCTGCGACCTGCTGCTGGCGAATATTTCCTATCTCAATATCGAGGCGGCTGACCGAAGCGGCATACCCGCCATTGCACTGTCACCGCTGAACTGGGCGGATCTGTACCGCCATTATGCGCCGGATTCAGCAGCGTGCCGCGCGGTGTTCGAGCAGATGGTCAATGCCTACAACCGGGCGGGGACCTTTCTCGCGCCCCGGCCCTGCATGCCGATGCCGTACTTTGACAAAGTCGAGGTCATTCCACCGGTGGCCCAGGTCGGGCGGGACCGGCGGACACGGCTCCGGGAGCTGTTCGACCTCGACGCATCCACAAAGCTGGTGCTCCTGGCCCTGGGCGGGCAGGAGGCGGACTTCGGCGTCGCAGCCCTGCCGGTGCTGGAGAACATCTGCTGGGTCGTTGATGACCGACGGGGCCTTACGCGCGACGACATCCTGTCGGCGGGCAGACCCGGCCTGGCGTTTCCGGACCTTCTGGCGAGCTGCGACCTCCTGGTCGCGAAACCGGGATACGGGGCCTTCACCGAGGCCGCCTGTCTCGGCAAGCCGGTCGTGTACATGCGCCGTGCGGGCTGGCCCGAGGAAATCTACCTGATCGAGTGGCTGCGGCAGCAGGTGCCCTGCCGGGAAGCGTCCCGCGGCGACGCCCCGGCCCTGGAGGACGCGGTTCGCGAGCTCATCGAGGCGCCCCCGCTGCAGGCGTGCGCCCCGGACGGGGTGGACGAAACCGTTCGCCGCATTCTGGGTAGTGCACCCCGCCACTGATACTGCCGCAACCAACGGCCCGCAAGACGCGCACACAGCCTGCCTGGGCCGGGGTGTGCCGGAGCGACGGCGGCTTGCGCCGAACCGGCCGGCGGCCCGCCCGTGCCGCGACTGCCGTCCAATACCATGCAGCCCGCATGCCGCCGGGTGACCGCTATTCACGGCTTTGCCGGGTTTGTCTGCAGCAGCGAATCGTAGTCGGTCACGGTCACCGGCTCGCCGATATGGAGGTCGAGCAGCGCCGCGGCGCTGGCTTCCTTCACGGCGATCTCCACCAGGTCCAGCGAATTTCGATACCAGAACGGCGTGTCCGCGCGGGCGGCTGCGAACGTCCTGGCCGAATCCAACCGCCGGTTTCCGACCCGGATGATCGCGCCCACCGACAGCGAGCCCGCCCGGATACCGGTCATCGCGTTCCCGTAGTGATCGATGTATATGATCTCCGGCAGGTCCTCCGGCCACTCGCCGGTCTCCACCAGCGTCCAGGGACTGTGTTGGGGAACCTCACCACCTGCGAGCTTCGCCGCCACCGGGGCGAACAGATCCCGGCCGTGAAACGATGCTGACAGCCGCCGGGGCCGCCAGTCGATCCGGAATACGTCCACGCTCCGGGCCCGGCGGCATATCACGTTGAACAGGCCGTTATCCGGGCCGACATACCAATTGCCGTCGGCATTCACCATGACCGGGGCACGATCGCCGCCCACACCCGGATCCACCACGCCTACAAACACCGTACCGGACGCGAATTGTCGCTGCAGGGCGTCGAGCAGGTAGGCGCCGAGTTTGACATCATACGCCGGCATATGGTGCAGCAGGTCGACAACCGGTGTATCCACAAGACCGCGTATCGCCGCATGCATCTGCCCCGCGTACGGGTCGCGTGTCCCGAAATCGGTGACCAGCACGATCATTTTACGTCCGCCGTCAGACCCCACATGTCGAGCAGGAAAGTGTATATGATGGCGCTCTCCTTTGCCGCCTCGTAGCGCCCCGACTCCCCGAGGTGGCCCGTGTCGTCAATCTTGACCAGCAGCGGATTATCGTCGCTGCGCATCGACCGCAGCCGGGCAGCCCATTTAAGGGCCTCCCAGTAGCCCACTCTCCGGTCGTTCATGGCGCCGGTGACCAGCATGGGCGGGTAAGCCTGCTGCCGGATATTGTCGTACGGACAGTAAGCCCGGATCCAGTGGTAATCCGCCGCCACCGACGGATTGCCGAACTCGTCGAAATCATGCTCCGTCAGCGGCAGCCCCGGGTCCAGCAGGGTATTGATCACATCGACAAACGGCACTTCCAGGACCACGGACGCAAACAGCCCGGGCTCCCTCTGGGCGGCTACCGCCACCAGCAGGCCGCCCGCACTGGCGCCCCAGGCGGCGATGCGTCCGGGGCCGGTATAGCCGCGTTCGATAAGGTGGTGAGCGCAGGCCAGGAAGTCCCGGAACGAATTCTCTTTCCGGGACAGGCGCCCCGCGTCGTGCCAGCCGGGGCCCAGGTCACCACCGCCGCGAACCTGCGCCGACGCCGCTACCACGCCCCGGTCCAGGAGGCTCACCAGGTCGCTGTCGAACTGCATGTCCGCCGACTCCTCGTAGGCGCCGTAGCCGGTGAGCAGCAGCGGTGTCTCCGAGCCGGACGCCGGCAAGTCCTTTCGACGGACCAGGGTCAAGGGAACGCGGACGCCGTCCACGGGGACTTCCATGCGCTCAACCACGTAGTCGTTCTCGTCGTAGCCCGGCGGGCTGGTGGTCTTGCGC
>JBEPXV010000138.1:0-5922 GCA_041641695.1 Gammaproteobacteria bacterium
CAAGAATGTTTGATATGACCGATTTTCCCGTCCCGTTCCTCGACCTGCAGCCCGAGTTCGAGGAGCTGGAGGCCGAATGGCTCGACGCGGTCCGCCGTATCGGCGCGTCCGGCGCATTCATCCTGGGGCCCGAGGTGCATGCCTTCGAGCGGGAGCTCGCGGATTTCGTGAATGCGCCGTACGCGGTCTCGGTCGCCAACGGCACGGACGCGTTGATTCTGGCCCTCAAGGCGCTGGATATCGGCCCCGGCGACGAGGTGATTACCACGCCGTACAGCTTCTTCGCCACCGCCGAAGTCGTCTCGCGGGTCGGCGCCGTGCCCGTGTTCGTGGATATCGACCCGGTGACGTTCAACCTCGATATCGGGCAGCTGGAAAGCCGCATCACCGGCCGCACGCGCGCCGTGCTTCCGGTGCACCTGTTCGGCTGCCCGCTGGACATGACCGCGCTCAATGATATTGCCGGGCGCCGCGGCATTGCGGTGATCGAGGATTGCGCCCAGGCCTGCGGCGCCACCCACGACGGCAGGCCGGTGGGCGGCTGGGGCGGCTTCGGGTGCTTCAGCTTCTACCCCACCAAGATCCTCGGGTGTTACGGGGACGGCGGCATCATTACGCTGCAGGATCCGGAGCACGTGAGGAAGGTCAAGAGCCTGCGCAATCACGGGGCCAGCGCGGCGTTCCAGCATGACGCCATCGGCTACAACAGCCGTCTGGACGAGGTCCAGGCCGCGCTGCTGCGCATCAAGCTGCGCCGGCTCGACGACGCTGTCCGGCGCCGCCGCGAGGTGGCGGCCTGGTATCGACGGGGCTTCCAGGGCAGCGAGGTGGTGACGCCGGAGTCCCCCCATGGCGAGCACGTGTTCAACCTGTATACCATCCGCACGCCCGGCCGGGACCGGGTCAGGGACCGGCTGCAGGCCGCCGGCATCGGCTTCAATCTGTGTTATCCGGTGCCCCTGCATCTGCAGCGGGTATACGCCCACCTCGGCTACGCGCCGGGCGACCTGCCCAATTCCGACCGCGCGTCGCTCGATTGCATCTCCCTGCCCATCTACCCGTACATGTCCGAAGCGCAGGTCGAGCGGGTGGTGGAAGTGGTCCTTGGCGCGAGCTAGTCCATGAACCGCTGGCTGCTTGCCGGGCTGCTGCTCGCACCGCTCACCGCGGGGGCGGACTGCCTGCCGACAACCGGGGCCCTGGAGGACATGGCGCCGGCCGAGCTGGTCCTGTCGGCACCCGGGCAGCGGCCGGTCACCCTTGCGGTGCGCGTGGCGGACGATGCCCGCGAGCGCGCCGCGGGGTTTCAATACATTTGTCCGGATACCATAGACGGCACGGCGATCTATTTCATCTTTGAACGATCGCGCCGGCCCAGCTTTCACATGCGCAACGTCAAGGCGCCGCTGGATATCGCCTTCATAGACGACGACGGCGTGATCGTGGATATTCAGCGCATGCAGCCGTACGTGGTCGGTGCCCGGCATCACGAAACATACAGCCCGCCCGGCGACGTGGCCGCGGCCCTTGAGGTGCACGCGGGCTATTTCGACGAGCACGGGATCTCGGCGGGAGACTGGCGGCGCCAATCGTTGTCCCAATGACCGTGGAGCGCACTACAAAACCATACGGATACTGGACCGGACTGTTCGACGTCAGGGCGCTGTTCGAGAAGCCGCCCACACCGATGTATCCGCTTGCCCACGGCGACCGGTTTCACTGGCTCGAGACCCGGGCCGAGGAGGGTGGTCGAATCGTGCTGATGCAGCGCGACGAGTCCGGTGCCGAGCGATGCCTGACGCCGCAGGGCTTTTCCGTGCGCAGCCGGGTGCACGAGTACGGCGGCTGTCCCTACACGCTGCACGGCGATGCCTGTTACTTCGTCAACGACCGCGATCAGCGCATCTATCGCCAGTCCCTGGACGCGGCGGCGCCGCCCGCGCCGGTGACGCCGGCCGGTGATGCCGACGCGGGCCGGCGGTATGTCGACATGAGCATCACGGCCGACGGAGATTACCTGGTCTGCGTGATGGAGCTCGAAGCGCCCGGGCGCGAAAACGAGAATGTGCTCGCCGCGGTCCGGCTCGAGCCGGGGGTGGTGCACGAACCCGGCGTCATCCACGCCGGCCATGACTTTTATGCCAATGTGGTCCTGGACCGGGACCGCGGGCGCATCGCCTGGTTTCAATGGGACCATCCGGACATGCCCTGGGACCAGTCCCGGGCTATGATCGCGTCCTGCGTGCCGGCCTCCGCGGGGCTGCGGCTGAAGGACGTCCAATCCGTTGCCGGCGGCGAAGACACCTCCGTCTGCCAACTGGCCTTCGACGACATCGGCGATCTGATCCTGGCGATTGACGGCCGGTCGGCGCCCGGCCGTCCGCGGGATTACTGGAATCTGTACCGCTGGCGCGACGGCGTGTTCACGCAGCTCACCGCCGACCACATGGAATACGGCGCCCCGCACTGGGTCTTTGGCGACCGGCGCTATGTCGTGCTGCGCGATCACCTGCTGGCGGTTCGCACCGGCCCGGACGGGGACGAGCTGGTGCGGGTCGACAAGCACGGCGCGGGCGCCGTGCGCGTCGATACCGACGCCGTGGAGATCAGGCAGTTATCCCGTTGCGGACCCGACGAGGCGCTGATGATCATGGCCGCGCGTGATCGATCCGCCACGCTGACGATGTGGAAGCATGGCCGGCTCACCCCGGTCAAGGGCGTCGGCGAGCTCCTGCCCGGCGACGCGGTGAGCCGACCCGCGGCGGTGTCCTATCCCACCGGCAATGGCGAGACGGCCCATGCCTACTTCTACCGGCCCTGCAACCCGCACTACCGGCCGCCGGATGACGGTGCGCCGCCGCTCCTGGTGATGGTTCACGGCGGCCCGACGTCGCGCTGCTCGAATGCCCTGGATCTTACCCGCCAGTACTGGACCGGTATGGGGTTCGCGGTCCTGGACGTGAACTACCGCGGCAGCACGGGGTACGGGCGGGCCTACCGGCAATCCCTGCTCGACCGGTGGGGGCGCAGCGACATCGAGGACGTGGCCAGGGGCATCGAGCACACCGCGGCGCAGGGATGGATCGACCCCGGCTGCGTGTTCATCCGGGGTCGCAGCGCCGGCGGCTACGCCGTGCTGTGCGCCTTGACCCGGTATCCGGAAACCTTCGCGGCCGGGGCCTGCTACTACGGCATCGGCAATCTCGGCACGCTCGCGCAGATTACCCACAAGTTCGAAGGCCGCTACACGGACCGCTTGATCGGGGAGGAATACCGGCCGGGCTGCGCCGACGACCCGGACAGCCGCTACTACACGCGCTCTCCCATTCATGACGTTTCCGGGATACGCTGCCCGGTGATCGTTTTCCAGGGCCTGGACGACAAGATCGTGCCTCCGGACGTCTCCCGGGAGATCGCGCGGGCCCTGGCCGAGCAGGGACTGGAGCACGATTATGTCGAATACCCGGGCGAAGGGCACGGATTCAGATCGAGCCAGGCCAACATCGACGCGCTGGAAAGGGAGACTGCGTTTTATCGCCGCGTGTTGAGCGCCGGACGGTCTTCAACATGACGCCGCTGACCGAGCGCAGGCTGCGGACGTGAGCGACAACAGCGAACGTGACAGAACGCTGGCCCTGGCCGGCATCTACCAGGCGGCGGCCCTGGCCCGCCAGCTGGCGCGCCGCGGCTACGCAGACGAGGAGCCGTTTCAGGCCAGCGTCCGCAGCATTCTGATCGTCGATGCGATCAATACCGTTTCCGTGTTCGGCGGACTGGACGGGGTGCGCCTGGGCCTGCTGTCCATCGCCCGTCAGTCCGGTTCCGCCGGCGATCTGGAAGTGGCGCGCTACGTCGTGGGCTTGTGCCAGCTCGCCCGGCGTTTCCTGCGCTCGAGCGACTTGGTGGAGCACGTCTCCCGGGAGTTGGCCGATATCCGGGAGGACGTCTCGGTGCACGGCGAAGGCGGCCTCTCGTCAGAGACCTACGAGCGCTTCGCCGACCTGTACAAGGACACGCTCAGCCACCTCAAGCCCCGGATCATCGTCCAGGGTGAGCAGGCCAATCTCGGCAATGTGCTGGTGGTGGCCCAGATCCGTACCAGTTTGCTGGCGGGCGTGCGCGCCGGGGTGCTGTTCGCGCAGCTCGGCGGCAGCCGCTGGCAGTTGTTGTTCCAGCGACGCCGCTATATGGACAACGCGACCCGCTTGCTCGAAGAGATCGAGCCCGCCGCGGAATCCGAAACCCTGCACTGACGAAGAAAAGGTAAAAAGGGGACGGAGGCACTGCCCCACAAACTCCCTCTCCCTCCGGGAGAGGGTTGGGGTGAGGGAATCGAACCGTAATAATCCCTTGATTTAACTGTCCCTCATCCTGTCCTTCTCCCGGAGGGAGAAGGGACGTTCTTTTCACACTTTCCATGTCCCTAACCAGCATTACGATCGGAATATCGTCGAAACTCGACCACTTATGGCGCGCCGACGGCGGCATTTGTGGGGCAGTGGGGACGGAGGAATTTTACTCCGTCCCCCTTTTTCTTCCTCGAACGCCTCAGTCGCAGCTGTAGCCGTGCTGGTCGAGCCCCTCGGTGAGGTAGTCCGACAACAGCGGGTGGGCGATGAGGTAATCGGCGGTGCGTTCGTTCCAGTTCTCTGCCGCTTCTTCCACCGCCTCCGTCCATTCGTCCAGCGTGAAGTCGCCGCGGCCGACCCACAACAGCGCCACGATCTGCTGCTGCTGGTCCGGCTCGAGGTCGGCGACAATGTTGCGAAATTCATCGAGCATGGAATCATCGGCGTGCCCGGCCAGGATCTGAGTCAGCCAGTCGCCGCTGGGATTGTCCGGCTCTTCGGGGATGACGACCTCATCCTGGGCGTGGAAGACTCGTGCCAGCTCAATCAGCCGGCAAACGGTATCGGGATTGACGTCCAGCATGGCGGTTATCTCATCGTTTCTGGTTGATCGATATCCGGTGGGTTGTACATCCAGGCGGCGGACCGGATCAAGCCCCCGCGGTCGCGATCAGGTGCCGCTGCACGGTTCTGTTGATCCGGGTTACCCGGTTCGATCTATGGGCCTGTCACCGTCGGTATACGTTGTTGCACCGCAATTTTCAATCCTCGCTGTCTGCGAACGGCGAGAAGGCACCGCCGGGAGTCGCCTCGGTTGACGGCCTCACGGCCGGTGAATCGCGGCCCGGCGTCGGACCTGGCAGGCCGCGCCGATCTGTGATCCAATGAACAAAAAGGGGACGGAGGCATTTCTCTTGAAAAGTGCCTCCGTCCCCTTTTTGTTTTTTGCCCAGCAACAGCGGTATAGTTTTGTTTTCCACCATGGTCCTGACACTATGATCGGCAAGTTCCTGGGGCGGTTGTTCGGCGGTTCAGACGGTCCGGCCGGGGGCGGGGTCCTGGAAAGTGAAACCTATGAAGGTTTCGACATCCAGGCCGCGCCTGTCAGCGAGGCCAATGGCTGGCGGGTCGCGGGCGTCATCACCAAGACCATCGATGGCGAGGAAAAGGCGCACCAGTTCGTTCGCGCGGATACCTGCGCCGACGCCCAGAGCGCTGCGTCCATGACGCTGCGAAAAGCCCGGCAGCTCATCGACGAGCGCGGCGACGGCATCTTCGACTGAACCTGCCCGGCGCACGATGGCCGCACGGGCCGTCGGGCTTGAGCCCGACAAACGTCGAGATCCCGGGCATGGATTGACGCCAGGCCGCCTGCGTTCCCGGTAATGACCGCTCGGGGCCCCCAGTACATTGGTGCCTTCGATGGTTATCTCTGGTCAGGCTTGAAGCGCTACAAACGTCGAGATCCCGGGCATGGATTGACGCCAGGCCGCCTGCGTTCCCGGTAATGACCGCTCGGGGCCCCCAGTACATTGGTGCCTTCGATGGTTATCTCTCCCCGATACTCGCTTGG
>JBEPXV010000139.1:0-5908 GCA_041641695.1 Gammaproteobacteria bacterium
TTGAAAACCCGGTGTACAGCTTTTGCGTTCTGCAATAGCAAGGTCAGCGTCTCAACTTATCCGCGCTGGATGGAAAACCATGGCAAGAGAGCATCATTACGCGCTCCAGCTTCGCTGGACCGGCAACAAAGGCAAAGGCACCAGCGGTTATCGAGAGTACGACCGAACGCACGAGATCAGCATAGAGGGCAAGCCGATGCTGCAGGGGTCGGCGGACCCCGCCTTCCTGGGCGACCCGTCGCTGCACAACCCGGAGGACCTGCTGGTGGCGTCGCTGTCCGCGTGCCACATGCTGTGGTACCTGCACCTGTGCGCGGATGCCGGGATCGTGGTCACGGCTTACGAAGACAACGCCACCGGAACGATGACCCAGCAGGCCGGCAAGGCGCAGTTCTCCTCGGTCGTGCTGAAGCCGAAGGTCACCATCAAGGCCGGCGGTGATGCGGCGAAAGCCGAGCAGCTTCATGAGCAGGCCAACGAGCTGTGTTTCATTGCCCGTTCGGTGAACTTCTCCGTCAGCCACGAGGCGGAGATCATCGAGGACGATACGTAGAGACGGAAAGGGAGCGGTCTCCGGGCGGCCAGGCGCGGTGATTATGCGCCGACGGGGCTCAACGCCGGATTCCCGTCCTGTATTCAACCGCAGAGAGTGTGGGGAGTAGACGTGCGACGGAACGTGATTAGAAATCCTTCAGCCGCCGGGTGGTCTCCGGGTCCATGAATCCTTCCACTGTGGCCTCGGTCTCCAGTGCCATGGCCTTGCCGAGCTCGACGGCGGCGGTCTCGCTGAGCACGCGTTTCATGGCCCGCGTCGACAGGGGAGGAAACTGCGCCAGCTTCCGGGCAACCCCGACGGCTTCCTCCATCAGACGCTCGTCGTCGACAACCCGCCAGGCCACGCCGAGCTCCGCCAGTGTATCCGCGTCGTAGCGCTCACCCAGCATCAGCATCTCGCGGGCCTTGTTCAAGCCGACCATCGCCGGCAGCAGAGCTGTGACGCCGCCGGTGACGAACAGGTTGAGCTGCACCTCGGGAAGAAATCCCTTGGCGCCGCGCGCCCAGACCGGGAAGTCGCAGTTGACGGCCCAGGAGAACCCGCCGCCTACCGCCCAGCCGTTAATGGCGCCCACCACCGGCTTGTCACCGAATACTATGACCTCGGTGACGCGCTGAATCGCATGCACCATGTCGCGCGCGGCGTCCTCGTCCCCGGGATGCTCGTGGGCATTTCGGTCGTCGCCGGCGCAAAACGCGCGTCCGTTGCCGGTGAAGATGATGACGGACACGTTCGAATCCCGGTTGGCCTCGTCAAACGCCAGGGCCGTTTCATCGATCAGCTGTCGGTTCATGGCATTGAGCACGTCGGGCCGGTTCAACGAGATGGTACAGATCCGGTCGTTGATGCTGTACTCGACGGTTTTGTAGTCGCCCATTTCAGTAGTCTCTGATGACATGTCTGGTCTTGCCCTCGGTGCGCGGCAGGCTCCCGGCGGTCAGCAGCCGGACCCTCGCTGTCACGCCGATGTGGCGCTTGATGTCCGCCGCGATCCGTTCCGCGAGATTGAGCGGACCGGTGCCTTCCACTGCCAGCTCCGCTTCCACGGGCAGCACGTCGTAAGGCGGCGGACGGTCCAGTCGGATCCGGTAGTCACCGGAAAGCTCGTCGCGGCGGTTGAGCACTGCGGCCACCATGACCGGGAAAACGTTGATACCGCGTACCACGATCATGTCATCGCTGCGTCCGACCACCCGGAAGCGCGGCGCCGTGCGGCCGCACGCGGCCCGGCCCGTGCCGGTGAGCGTGATGATGTCGCCGGTGCGGAATCGGATCAACGGCTGGCACTCCTTGGCCAGGTGCGTCAGCACCAGCTCGCCGGTTTCACCATCGCGCCAGGGCTTGACGACCAGAGTGTCCGGATCGATGAGCTCCGGGTACAGAACATCGAGCGCGACCAGGTGCAGGTCGCTGCTCTCGGTGGTCTGGCCGGCGAAATTGCACAGCACATCGGTGACCCCGTAGTTCGAGTTCCGGGCCTGGAACCCCCAGGTGTGCTCGAGGCGCCGCCGGAACGCCGGATCGTCCAGTCCGGGCTCGCCCCCGAACAGGCCGAGCTCGAGACCAAGCTCGCGGGGTGTCAGATCCGGAAACTCGCGGGCGATGGTCTGCTCCAGCACCGCGGGATACGATGGCGTGCAGGAAAGCGCCGTCACCCCCAGCTCGCGGATCACGTCAATCAGGCCCCGCGAGTTGCCGACGCCGTAGGGTATGACCATGGCCCCGGTGGCCTCCAGGGCAGAGTGGTCGGTGTAGCCGCCCATCCATAACCGGTAGTTCAGGCAATGCACCACGCGATGGCCCGGCCTCAGGCCCGAGGCGGCCTGGGCACGCCCGCCGACTTCGGCGGACATGAGCGCGTCCGACCGGCTCAAGGCGAGGTTCATCGCCGCACCGGTGGTGCCGGACGTACGGTGCATGCGCATGATGTGGTTCGGGTCCGCGGCCAGGTAGCTGCCGAAGGGCCGATGGCCCAGCTGGTCTTCCCGCAGCATCTGCTTGTCGGTGAAGGGCAGGTCCAGCAGGCCTTCCAATTCGCCGGGAATTCCCTGCGGGGCGAGTTGCCTGTAAAAGTCGGAGGCGGCCTGAACGTAGGCCGCCTGGGATCGCCAGCGGTCCTTCTGAATCAATCGAATCACGTCGAGGTCGAGAAAGTCCGCCCTCGCTTCAGTGGTGTTGCTTATCCGGGTCACACGGGTCCGCGGGTTGGAATACGAGGCGGCAATGGTAATTCACTTCACGCAACGGGGACAGCAGGGCCTTGCCTCAACCAACCGGCGACCGTGCAGGACGTGTCCAGATGCCCGTTGGTACGGATCCAGGGCAGTTGTTCCGAATGACCACGGCGCCCCTTCACCTGCCGGGATCGAATGCCGCTGCTGTTGTTTCGGCCCGGGCGCGGTTTAGACTGTGTCCAGGAAACAGACATATACGGCTGTATCAAGCCTGTCCGTTGGTATGTACAATGCATGCAAAATGCGGTCCGGCCTGCGCCTGCGCTGATTTTGCCTTGATTGCCGGGCTGTTCATAACTAAATTGTAACCTGACCCCACGTCCCGGTGGCCCCAATGCTGAAACCCCGTCCGGTCTGTATACTCGGATTGCTGGTATGTATCGGCCTTCTGGCGTACGCCTACTACATGGAGCATGTGCTGCTGCTGGAACCCTGCCCGTTGTGTTGGCTGCAGCGTTTCGTGTTCATGGGGTTCGGCGCCGTTTTTCTCATTTGCGCCATACAAAACCCGGGCTCATGGGTCCGCTACATCTACGTCCTGGTGTTCGGGGTGCTGACGCTGCTTGGCCTGGGCCTGGCGGGCAGGCACCTCTGGCTGCAGAGTCTTCCCGTTGAGGCACAGCCCGAGTGCGGCCTGGGCGTGAGCTATATGCTCGATTCGGAACCCCTGCTCGATGTCATTGCCTGGGCCGCCAGGGGCACCGGCGAGTGTGCTGAAATCCAATGGACGTTTCTCGGCATTGCCATACCGGGCTGGACGTTCGCCGCCTTCGCGATACTGGGCATTACCGTTATCGTCTCGCTGATACGCAATCCCCGGCGCCGCGATATATTCCGCTAGTCCCTGGCACGGCGGCAGTGATCCCCGGCCGCGAAACTTAACGCTGTTCCGCGTATCGAAGTCAGTGTCGGGCGGCTGAACCCATTGCGACGCGAAAGACGCGCCCGCCCGTATCTCGACGATAACAACATCGGGACCGTTCAGATTCGATACGCGACTGCACGCGCAACGATAACCGGCTTGTGGACCGGAGCCGTCCGACCCGCGTTGCTGCGCGTGTCCGCTTTATGGTTGTTGGCGCCGGCCCTCGCTGCCGGCCAGGTGGCGCCGGTGGAAGTGGCAAGCGTCGAGCGCCGCGCCGTCATCGAAGCGCTCAACCTCACCGGGACATTGACTTCCCCGAGCACCGCCCGCCTGTCCCCGGACGTTGAAGGCCGGCTGGTGGCCATGAATGTCGATGCGGGGCAGCGGGTGCAGGCCGGCGAGACGCTGTTCCGGCTGGACGACGAGCTGGCCCGGCTCGACCTGCGGCAGGCCGTCGCCGCCGAGCACGAGGCCGAGGCCGAGTTGGCGGATGCCGAACGCCGCTACAACGAGGTGCAGGCGCTGGTCCGGCAGCAAAGTTTTCCGGAAAGCGAGGCCCGCAGCCTCGCCACCCGGGTGGAACGCAGCCGCGCCATTCTCGAACGTCGCCGGGCCGAGCGCGCCCGGGCCGCCGCCATGGTGGAGCGCTATACCTTGAAGGCGCCTTTCGACGGCGTGATTGCTTCGCGCAACGCCGACCTGGGTGAACGCGTGAACCCGGATTCCGACGTGCTGCGGCTCGTCGCCGTCGACCGGCTGCAGCTCGATCTCCGGGTACCCCAGGGGTATTTCGGACGAGTCGGGCGCGATACACCGGTGACAGTGAAGATCGACGCGCTGCAGAATGAATCCTTCCAGGCGTCCATCAGCCGGATTGTTCCGGTCAGCGATCCGGATGCGCGCACCTTCCTGGTACGCGCCGACCTGGACAACAGCGAGGGCCGCATGACCCCGGGCATGTCGGCGCGCGCCGTGCTGCGGATCGGCACCGGCCGGCAGGGGCTGGTGGTGCCCCGGGACGCCCTGATCCGCTATCCCGACGGACGCACCGTCGTGTGGGTGGCCCGGGGCGAGGGCGGCCGGCGCACCGTCGAGGAACGACTGGTGGAAACCGGGCTCAGCTTCGACGGCAATGTCGAGATCGTCGACGGATTGTCGGAAGGCGAGTCGGTGGTGGTGCGCGGCAACGAGATCCTGGAACAGGGACAGGAAGTCCGCATCGCCGGAGAGAGCTGAGCCGGAGAGCCGTTATGTTCGAAAAGATCATTCACCGCGGCACCCTGATGACGGTCATCGTGGGCGTCGTGGTGGTGCTTGGAATCGCGGCCACTCTGCGGGTCCCGGTGCAGATGATCCCCGATCTTGATGTGCGGACGGTGCAGGTACGCACGTCCTGGCCCGGCGCGACACCCCAGGACATCGAGAAGGAGATTCTGATCGAGCAGGAGGAGTACCTGCGCAGCATACCCAGCCTGGAGCGCCTTACGGCCACTGCGTCCTCAGGGTCGGCGCGCATCGAGCTGGAGTTTCCCCACGGGGTCGATGTCAACGAAACGCTGATCCGGGTCAACAACGCGCTGTCACAGGTGCCGTCTTATCCGGACAACGTTGACCAGCCGCGAATCTTCGCCGAGTCCTTCTCCAGCAACTCGTTCATGTACTACCGGGTAACGCCGCTGGACGGCAATCCGCGCGGCCTGGACATGGACATGATGCGGGACTTCGTGTCCGACAACGTGCGCACGCAGATGGAGAATGTCGCAGGCGTGTCCAGCGTCGAGATCTGGGGCGGCGCCGACCGCCAGATCCAGATCCTCCTGGATCCCGCGGCGCTGGCCGAGCGCAACCTGACCGCCGCGGATGTACGCGACGCCCTGCGGGCGCGCAACCGGGACGTCACCGGCGGCCAGCTCGAATCCGGAAAACGCCGCTATCTGCTGCGCACCGTGGGCCGCTTCGACAGCATTGAATCCCTCGACGACCTGATCATCGAGCGGCAGGGCGACATGGTCACCCGCCTGCGCGACGTCGCCCGGACGCGGCTGGATCACTTCGAGGTTCAGCGCGAGGCTTTCGTCAATGGCAAGCCCATACTGTTCCTGTCGGTGAACAGGGAGACCGGCTCAAACGTCATTGACATCAAGAACCGGATGTTCGAGGAGGTCGACCGGATCAACGAAGAGATGTTGAACCGGGCCGGCATGGAGCTGGCGCTCAACGCCACGGACACCGTCTACGTCGAGCAGTCCATCG
>JBEPXV010000140.1:0-5903 GCA_041641695.1 Gammaproteobacteria bacterium
GGCAGAGAGGCCCGGTCCCCGTTCATGCGGGCTTGGGACCAGCCGATTTGGCAAAGGAATGGTTTCGGTGCTATCCCATGCGTTGGCCCACGATCACACGGGAGCGGGCGCCGCCGGGTGCTTTTTCAGTCGCTGCTCGGGATTCAGTCCCGCCAGATATCAGAAATCCGGCCACGGCTCAGTTCCAGGTCAGCTGCGTTCCCGGTCACGACCATTCGGGGCCCCCAGTACAGTGGCGCCTTCGGTAGTTATCTCTCCCCGATACTCGCTTGGTGAAAAAGCACCCGGCAGCGCCCTTGTGATGATTCGAGGAAGGCGGCAAGGTTTTAAACAGGCCCACTACGGTTCCCGCGATGTGAATTGAGGAAGAGCCTGTGGACCCGACAAACAAAACCCGGCCGGGGCCGGGTTTTGCTCTGGAACGGGTGGGTTGAATGCGTCAGAACATTCAGAAAGCCTTTATGTGCGTGGCTTTCGGTCCCTTGGGTCCTTGTTCGAGCTCGTATTCGACTTCCTGCCCCTCGGTCAAGGTCTTGTAGCCCTCCATATCGATGGCGGAGTAGTGCGCGAACACGTCGTCGCCGCCGTCGCTGGGGGAGATAAAACCAAATCCTTTAGCCGCATTAAACCATTTTACGGTTCCCCTCATACTTCAATCCTCTCTCTGGTTGTATCATTTGGTCTTGATTTTACCGCCGGGCGGTACCGGCGCAGTGTGACATGTTGCTTGCATTTTTTGGCGGGGTCAAGAATCCGGGACCCGCCATCGGCGCCGCTCCGCGCCCCATGGCCTTGAATTTTCTGAAATACGCCGCAAACTTAAGGTATTCCCGTGGCGCCCCGGCCGGTCCCCCCGCCCCGGTGAACCGCGGCCCGGCGTCCGGGTCCAAACATGCGGGGCCGGATATTCCGTTCGGCCGGGTGAAGGGGTTAGACTTGATTTTGTACGCAGGCAGACCGTCTATACAGCGATGAGCACCAGGAACGATCCCTCTACCGATGATGGGCAGGTCGTTGAAAAAGCACGGCCCAAGCTGAAGAAACCGAGCCTGTACAAGGTATTACTGCTGAACGACGATTACACGCCGATGGAGTTCGTCGTCGAGATTCTGGAGCGCTTTTTCAGCAAGCCGCGCGAGCAGGCCGTGCAGATAATGCTCCATGTACACCAGAGAGGCGTGGGCGTGTGTGGCGTGTACACTCATGACATCGCCGAAACCAAGGTGCGCCAGGTTATGGATTGTGCCCAGGAGCACCAACACCCTCTGCAATGCACGATGGAGCCTGAAGAGACTTAAATGCTGTCCGACGAACTTGAACAGACCTTGAATTCCGCGATCCAGCTGGCCCGCGACGAGCGGCACGAGCTGATTACCGTGGAGCACCTTCTGATGGCGCTGCTGGATAACAACGCGGCCAACCAGGTACTGCGTGCCTGCGGCGGGAATATCGAGGTGCTGCGCCGGGAGCTCGAGGAGTTCCTGGCCATGCAGGTGCCGAACATCGCGGAGGATTCCGACGACGACACCCAGCCCAGCCTTGGTTTCCAGCGGGTCATCCAACGGGCCGTGCTGCACGTCCAGAGCTCGGGCAGGAAGGAAGTGTCCGGCGAGAACGTGCTGGTGGCGATATTCGCGGAGAAGGATTCCCATGCCGTGTACTTCCTGCACAAGCAGGACATTACCCGCTTCGATGTGGTCAATTACATCGCTCACGGCATCTCCAAGGTCAGCGACAGCATGTCCGAGTTGCCCGCTCCGGACGAGCAGGCCGAGGCGGAAGGGGACGAGCAGCAGCAGAGTCCGCTGGAGGCATTTGCCGTCGACCTCAACGCCCAGGCCCGGGCGGGACGCATCGATCCGCTGATCGGGCGCGCTATTGAGTTGGACCGCACCATCCAGATCCTGAGCCGGCGCCGCAAGAACAATCCGCTGTACGTCGGCGAGGCCGGCGTGGGCAAGACCGCCATCGCCGAAGGGCTGGCAAAGAAAATCGTGGACGGCGACGTGCCGGAAGTGCTGGAGAACAGCAATGTCTACGCTCTGGACATGGGCGCCCTGCTGGCGGGCACCAAGTACCGCGGCGACTTCGAGCAGCGCCTCAAGGCGGTGCTGGCGCAGCTTGCCAAGCAGGACAAGGCGATTCTTTTCATCGACGAGATCCACACCATCATCGGGGCCGGCGCCGCCTCCGGCGGGGCCATGGACGCCTCGAACCTGCTCAAGCCGGTGCTCGCCTCCGGCGAGCTGAAGTGCATCGGCTCGACGACCTATCAGGAGTACCGGGGCATCTTCGAGAAGGACCGGGCCCTGTCGCGTCGCTTCCAGAAGATCGATGTGGTGGAGCCGAGTATCGACGAGACGGTGGAGATCCTCAACGGCCTGAAGTCGCGCTTCGAGGAGCACCACGACATCCGCTATACGCGCCAGGCCCTGCGCACCGCCGTGGAGCTGTCGGCCCGGTATATCACCGACCGCTACCTGCCGGACAAGGCCATCGACGTCATCGACGAGGCAGGGGCGAGCATGCGGCTGCTGAGCCCCAGCAAGCGGAAAAAGAAGATCGGAGTATCCGACATCGAGAGCATCGTCGCAAAAATGGCGCGCATCCCGCCCAAGAGCGTGTCGGCGCGGGACAAGGACGCGCTGCGCACTCTGGAGCGCGACCTGAAGCTGGTGGTGTTCGGCCAGGACGAGGCGATCGGCGCCCTGGCCTCGGCCATCAAGATGTCGCGCTCGGGCCTCGGCAACGCCGACCGGCCGATTTCCTCGTTCCTGTTCTCCGGTCCGACCGGGGTGGGCAAAACCGAGGTGACCCGGCAGCTCGCACAGACCCTGGGCATCGAGCTGATCCGCTTCGACATGTCCGAATACATGGAGCGGCACACCGTGTCGCGCCTGATCGGCGCGCCGCCGGGCTATGTGGGCTTCGATCAGGGCGGGCTGATGACCGATGCCATTATCAAGCACCCGCACTCGGTGCTGCTGCTCGACGAGATCGAGAAGGCGCACCAGGACGTGTTCAACCTGCTGTTGCAGGTCTTCGACTATGGCACGCTGACCGACAACAATGGACGCAAGGCGGATTTCCGGAACGTGATCATCGTCATGACCACGAACGCCGGCGCGGAGAAGATGGCGCGCAATACCATGGGCTTTAAGGCCCAGGATCACGCCAAGGACGACCTGGAAGAGATCCAGCGCATGTTCACGCCGGAGTTCCGCAACCGCTTGGACGCGATCATCCCGTTCAAACCCCTGAACGAGGACACAGTGCGGCATGTCGTGGATAAGTTCGTGCTGGAGGTCGAGGCACAGCTTGCCGACAAGAACGTTGCCCTGGAAGTGGACGAGGATGCCCGCCGCTGGCTGGCCCGGCACGGCCATGACCCGGCGATGGGCGCGCGGCCCATGGCACGGCTGATCCGGGAGAAGATCAAGCGCGCACTGGCCGACGAGCTGCTGTTCGGCAAGCTCGCCGGCGGCGGCGAAGTGTCAGTGGGCGTGAAGGACGACGACCTCACCTTCGACGTGCGCCCGGCAAAGAACGCCAGCGACCGGAACCGGGAAGCGGAGACCGAGTAGGCGCGAAAGCTCTATACCGGTCCGCCCGGCAATGCCGAGACCCCGGCGTTACAGGCCTTCGCTGCTGGACAGCTCCATCGTCGTGACCCGGAACTTGCGTCGCTCCTCGATCCTGACCGCGATGTTCTGCTTGGCGGGAGCGACCCAGATCGACAGCTTCTTGTCCGCGGAGCCGACCCGTTGCTGGTCAATGCGCACGGTCTCGAACTCCCCGGCCGGGACCTTCACGGTTTCCCGGCTGACCTGGATATCCTCGTAGTGCCGCAGCCGCTTGCCCCCGAGAATGTGGATGTAGGGGTATTCCTTCAGGGTTATCTTGTCGGCGGCCGCGAACGCGTAGGGGACCGTGCAATTGTCGATCACGTACCCCGCCAACGGTATATCGAGGGACTTGCCGTCTTCGTACTCGACCTTCATGTCCTCCCACAGGAAATCCGCGGCGTGGGTGTAGGCGCCGCTCCCTTCCTTTTCGATGGTGTAGCGCTGGGGCCTGACCTCCATGGTGTCGGATACGGAGAATCTGCACTCCTCCCGCAGGGTCCCGCCGAGCAGGATCGAGGCCAGTCCCTGGGCGCGTGTCTCGGCCCGGACCTCGTAGGTATCGCCGTTGCGTTTCAGCTCCGTCACCAGATTTCCCAGCTCCGTCTCGTACAGCCTGACATCGTAGGTAAGCGTGACAGACTCCGGGAGGAGCGGTGGCGATACGTTCGGCGCCGCGGCGATCGTCGAGATCCCGAGCAGAATCGGTAGAAACAGGCGAAACTTCGACTTCATGTGGATACCGTCGTCGAGTTGGTTGGTTTACCGTCATCCGGGCTGGTAGTGCCATGCGACCCCTGGTCCAGTCCCTGCTCCGGGCTGACCCGGCCGTCCAGATGAACCCGGCCGTCGCTGATGGAAAGCCGGTCCTGCGCGAACCAGCGCACCGCGGTCGGCAGGATCCGGTGCTCCACGCCGCGTACCTTCTGCTGAAGGGTTTCCGGTGTGTCGGTCGGCGCCACCGGCACTCGTCCCTGGATGATGACCGGTCCCGAATCCAGTTCCTCGGTCACGAAATGCACGCTGGCGCCGTGTTGCCGATCGCCGTGCTCCAGTACGCGCCGGTGGGTATGCAGACCGGGATACCTGGGCAGCAGCGAGGGGTGCAGATTGATCAAACGGCCGCGGAAGCGCGCCACGAAATCGGGATGCAGAATACGCATGAATCCCGCCAGAACGATGAGTCTCGGCATATATTCACCGATGCAGGCCGCGAGGGCAAGGCAAAAATCGCGCGAGTCCTCGAACTCGCGGTGATCGATGACCCGGGCCGGTATCCCCGCGGCGGCCGCCCGCTCCAGCCCATAGGCGTCGGCCCGGTTGCTCACCACCGCGCGGATGGATACCGGGAGCTTGCCGGCGTCCACTGCGTCGATCAACGCCTGCAGGTTGCTGCCGCTGCCCGAGATCAAGACGACAATCGGCATGTCAGCCATGGATCACCACCGTCTCATCGCCGAGTGCCCGGGCTCGGCCTATCTCCCGGGCGTCCAGCCCCGCGGCCTGGAAGTGCTCCAGGGTGGAGGCCAGGTCCGCCGGGGCCACGATGACCACCATGCCGAGTCCGCAGTTGAAGGTCTTCAACATCTCGGCGTCTTCGATCCGGCCATGGTCGCGGATCCAACGAAAAATGCCGGGCTCCGGCCAAGCCGAGCGGTCCAAACTGACACTCACACCCG
The DNA here is from genome assembly GCA_041641695.1 of Gammaproteobacteria bacterium. Taxonomy (GTDB): domain Bacteria; phylum Pseudomonadota; class Gammaproteobacteria; order Arenicellales; family JAANXG01; genus JAANXG01. The sequence goes on from JBEPXV010000140.1 coordinate 5,303, forward strand.
GCGGCAGGACACGGGCAATGTTGGCCGCGATACCGCCGCCGGTGATATGGGCGATTGCGTGGACCGCCACTGCGTGGGTCAGCTCGAGCACCGGTTTGACATAGATGCGCGTGGGGCGCAGCAGGTGGTCGCCGACCGTCTCGTTCTCGAACGGCGCGTCGAGGTCGAGTCCGGCGGATTCCACCACTCTGCGGATCAGCGAGTATCCGTTCGAGTGCGGGCCCGAGGATGCCAGGCCGACCACGGCGTCTCCCGCCCGCACCGCCGTCCCGTCGATAAGCGCGTCTTTCTCCACGGCGCCGACACAGAAGCCCGCCAGGTCGTACTCGCCGCCGGTATACATGCCGGGCATCTCGGCGGTCTCCCCGCCGATCAGCGCCGCGCCGGCCTGCTCGCAGCCCGCCCCGATGCCCCGGATCACCTCCACGGCCACCTCCGGCGCGAGCCGGCCGGTGGCGAAATAGTCCAGAAAGAACAGCGGCTCGGCGCCCTGCACCAAGACGTCATTGGCGCACATCGCCACCAGGTCGATGCCGATCGTATCGTGGCGGTTCAGCTCGAAGGCCAGTTTGAGCTTGGTCCCGACCCCGTCGGTGCCCGA
>JBEPXV010000141.1:0-5902 GCA_041641695.1 Gammaproteobacteria bacterium
GTGGCGAACTGCGGATACAGGAAGCCCCGGGCGCCGAACATCCGCCGTGTGCAGGCCATGTAGGACACGTCGGTGTGCACCTTGCGCGTGAACACCGGGTAATCGCTGAGACCCTGTATCTGCGCCAGCTTGACCTCGGTATCCCAGTAGGCCCCCTTGACCAGCCGCACCGGGATGCACCGCCCTATGTCCCGGGCCAGGCTCTCCAGCCAGTCCAGCACCGGCAGCCCGCGCTTCTGATAGCCCTGCACCACCATGCCGAGACCGTTCCAGCCCTTGAGGGCGTCGTCCTTCACCACCTTCTCGAACACCCGCAGCGAGATGTCCAGGCGGTCCGCTTCCTCCGCGTCGATGGCGACCCACAGGTCGTGGCGCTTCGCCGCTTCCGCGATCTCCAGCACCCGCGGGACCAGCTCGCGCTCGACGCGTTCCTGTTGCCAGAAAGTGTACCGGGGATGCAGGGCCGAGAGCTTCACCGAGATGCCGGCGTCCCGGACTTCGTTCTGGTTGCCGATGGTTTCGATGGAATGCAGGTAGCTTTCCAGGAAACGCCTGGAGTCGGCGGCGGTGAGCGCGGCTTCCCCCAGCATGTCGTAGGAGTAGCAGTAGCGGCGGTTGCCGGGCTCGCGGCTGCGTTTCAGGGCCAGGTCGATGGTCTCGCCCAGCACGAACTGGCGGCCGACGATTTCCATGGCGTGTCGCATGGCTACGCGCAGAACCGGCTCGCCGAGACGGCTGACCATGCCCTTGAGGAAGTTGGACGGGCGCGCCTGGGTACTGCTGCCGAGCTGCACGAAGCGCCCCGTCAGCATCAGGCCCCAGGTCGAGGCGTTGACGAAGGTCGAATCGCTGTGACCCATGTGCTCGTCCCACTGGCCCTTGGCCAGCTTGTCGCGGATGAGCCTGTCGGCGGTCTCGCCGTCGGGCACCCGCAGCAGGGCCTCGGCCAGGCACATCAGGACGATGCCTTCCTCGCTGGAAAGGTCGTACTCCGCCATCAGGGCATCGATGCCCTGCACGTCCTTGTCCGCTTCCCGGATCGCCCTGACGAAGTCCTGCGCCTGCTCGACGATATTCTTCCGGATCCGATCATCGAGGTGCGCGGCCTCGATGCGCGCCTTGACCGTCGTCTGCTCGTCGGCGAGATACTCGCGGTCGATGTCGTTCAGGATCTCGGTGGTGCTTCGGTTCGTCGGCGTCGGGGTGGTCGGTTCGGTTTTCATCGCGGGTGATTTCCGTCAGCGCTCTGAAGAGGCGGTTGGTGTATTCATGCGCGGTGGTAGCCGCGGCTGAGATCGTGCACGGCGTCGACCATCACGGCGACGTGGTCGGGGTCGATGGCCGGATGGATACCGTGGCCGAGATTGAAAACGTGGCCCGCGCCGCCACCGAACGCGTCCAGTATCGAGGCGACCCCGGCACGGATCCGCTCGGGCGACGCGTACAGCATATTCGGGTCAAGGTTGCCCTGCAGGGCAACCTGGTGACCCACCCGGGCGCGGGCCTCGCCGATATCGATCGTCCAGTCCAGTCCGACGGCGTCGCAGCCGCTGGCGGCGATATCTTCCAGCCAGCCGCCGCCGCCCTTGGTGAACAGGATGACGGGGACGTCGCGGTCCTCCGCACGGCGATTCAATCCATCGACGATCTGCTTCATGTAGTGCAGGGAGAAGTCGCTGTAGTCGCGCGGCGTGAGCACGCCGCCCCAGGTGTCGAACAGCATGACGGCCTGGGCGCCGGCGGCGATCTGGGCATTGAGGTATGTGGTGACGGACTCCGCCAACGTCTGGAGAAGCCGGTGCGCGGTCTGGGGCTCGTCGTAGACCAGCGTCTTGATGCGGCTGAACTCCCGGCTGCTCTGCCCCTCCACCATGTAGGTGGCCAGGGTCCAGGGGCTGCCGGAGAACCCGATCAGCGGCACCGATCCGTCCAGCTCCCGCCGGACCAGGTGGATGGCGTCCATGACGTAGCCGAGCTCGGTATCCGGGTCCGGCGCGCGCAGGCGTTCGATGGCGGCCTTGTCGCGGACCGGCCGCTCGAACACTGGCCCCTTGCCCTCCTCGATGGACAGGCCCAGGCCCATGGCGTCGGGAATGGTGAGGATGTCGGAGAACAGGATGGCGGCATCCAGGTCAAAGCGCCGCAGGGGCTGCAGGGTGACTTCGCAGGCCAGCTCCGGCGTCTGGCACAGGGTCAGGAAGTCGCCGGCCTTCTCGCGGACCGCCCGGTACTCCGGCAGGTAGCGGCCGGCCTGGCGCATGACCCATACGGGGGTCCGGTCCACGGTCTCGCGTCGCAGGGCCCTGAGCAGTCGGTCGTTCTTCAGCATGACGTCACGTCCCGCGACCGGGGCGTCCCGGAGAGGGCTTCGGCGATCTGGGACTGGATACGCCGCGCCGCCCCGGCGGGGTCGTCGGCGTCGCGGACCGGCCGGCCCACCACGATGTAGTCAGCGCCGTTGTCGAAGGCCTGCTGCACGTTGACGGTCCGCTTCTGGTCGTCGTCATTGGCCACCGGGCGGATGCCGGGGCACACCACCAGGAACCCACCGCCCAGCGCCCGGCGCAGGGCGCGGGCGTCCTGGCCGGAAGCGATGACGCCGTCACAGCCGCATTCGACCGCCCTTCGCGCCCGGGAGATCACCAGCTCATCGACGTCGCAGTCGAATCCCAGGTCGTCCAGGTCTCCCTGGTCCAGGCTGGTCAGCACGGTCACCGCCAGCACCTGGAAGTCCCGGTCCGCCTCCGCCGCGGCGCGCATCATGGCATCGTTGCCGTGCACCGTGGTGAACCGGATGCCCCGGCCGTTCAGGCGGCCGACCGCCCGCCCCACCGTGGCCGGTACGTCGAAGAACTTGAGGTCCACGAATACCTGCTTGCCGCGCCCGGTCAGCCAGTCCACCAGCTCGAAGCTGCCCCCGTCCATGAACAGCTCCAGCCCCACCTTGTAGAACTCGACCGAATCGCCCAGCTGCTCCACCAGGGCGCGGGCCTGGGCCTGCGCGGGGTAGTCGAGCGCGACGATGAGCCGCTCAGAGACGGGAATTTCGGTGGGCATAAAGGCGAATTATACCGGTTCGAGCCGGGAGCTGTCCCGGTGCCGCCGGTGATCAACCCGCCCCGCGCGGCAGCACCATGACGGTGATCTCTTCGCGATCATGATAAAGCTGTTTGGCCCGGATATCGAATGAGCCGGCGGCTCCGGCGAGCGCTTCCTCCAGGCGTTGGCGGCACAGCCGCCATTCCTCCAGCCGCTTTTTCATCGGCAGCTTGAGATTGAACACGCTGGCGCGGCAGTACCCGTGCTGGAACCAGCGCCCCACCATGTCCACGGTGCGCCGGGGCTTGTCGACGATGTCGCAGACCATCCAGTCGCAGGGGCGCTCCGGCACCCAGACAAACCCGTCCGACCTGACGTGGTCCACCTGGCCGCTGTTCATCAGCGCCGCGTTCATCGGGCCGTTGTCCACGGCGGTGACCAGCATGCCCCGCCCCACCAGGTGGAACGTCCATCCGCCCGGTGACGCACCGAGATCGACCGCCGTCATGCCGGGGGTCAGCCAGCGCCCGCGCTCCTTGTCGTTCAGCAGCGTCAGGAAGGCTTCCTCGAGCTTCAGGGTCGAACGGCTGGGGGCGCTGCCGGGCAGCCGCAGCCGCGGCCGCCCGCCGGGGAACGCGGCGCGCTGTCCGGGCAGGGTTTCGCCGACAATCAGGCGCTCGAAGTCCGGCAGGATCAGGTCCAGCCGGCGAGCGCCGCGGTCGCGCTTTTCCTTGAGGCGGCCGTGCCTGCGCAATGCCGCCGCCAGCGGCGCGGTCCATTTGCGCGCGAACGCGGTCAGATCCGCATCCGGCGAGCCTTCCGGGACATGCACGGCGACTTCTCCCCATTTTCTTTCGGGGATTCGCGCGTCCAGGGCTGTGATCAGGGCGCCGACGCGGTCCTGTTTCGGCAGCGGCTCCACCCGGCCGAGCTCGAAGACGACATCACGCACGAACACCAGCGAGTCGATCGGCAGATATTGTTCGGCTCGAGTCTCAACCGGTACCCGGGCCGACGCTTCCCAGCACACCAGGCCGGTGTCCGCCAGCAGCTCCACGGACCCTTGGATGCCCAGCGTACGCGCCTGGTCGAGCCACTCCCTTCCGGCCTCGCTTTCGAATCCGGGACGTGAGAACAACCAGACACCGGTTGCCGCTAATTTGCTGCTTTTCGCAGACACGGCCGGAAGCGATGCCATCGGGTGCGGACCAGGTGCCGTTCAAGTGTCATGAGGGACGGCCGCCGTTGTCGAAGCCACCGGGCCATCGCCGTGCGGCATGCAGCACGCGCAGGATGGTGATGGCATCCGGGTGCGCCGTGTATGGGAGTATCCAGGGCAGGCCGGCGACCACCAGCTCCCGGGTGCCGGCGACCCGCCCGGGCCTGCCCATGCCGGGATGCTCGATGAGGCTCAGTGCCGCGTCCTCAATCCGGTCCAGCACGCCGCTCGCGGCGGTAGGGTTATCCTGGAGGATGTGCTCGAAGATTTCCTCGAGATCGGCCCGCGCCCGGCGGGTCCAGACGAGCCTCATTCGGCGTCGCCGATCCGCCGCCGCAGTCCCTCCATGACCTCGTCATGGGGCAGGGTGTCGCCGGCGTGCTCTTCTGCGATGCCGGCCTGCACCTGGCGGGCGAACCACTCTTCGTACTCGAGATACCGGTCCGCCGCCTGGTTCAGCACCCAGGCGCGTGAGCGCCCCAGCTCGGCCGCGAGCCGGTCGATGCGCTCGATCTTTTCGTCTTCCATGCGCAACGAGATGTTTCGGCCGCTCATGTGTAATTACCTGTCATCATTGCCAATCTATCGTAATCATACCCGCCCGCGTCAGACGGCGCCACGGGTCAGCGGCCAGAGCCACCACAGGCCGAGACTGGTGACGATCATCAGCAGGACATTCAGCGGCGCGCCGACCTTGGCGAAGTCCGTGAACCGGTACACGCCGGTGCCGTAGATCATGGTATTGGTCTGGTAGCCGACCGGGGTGAGGAAGCTGGTGGACGCCGCGAACATCACGGCCAGCACCGGCGGCAGTGGTGCCAGCCCGAGCATGTCCGCCAGCGATATCGCCACCGGCACCAGGATGACCACCGAGGCATTGTTGCTCACCAGTTCCGTCATCAGCGTCGTTGTCGCGTACAGGATCATGAGCACGAACACGGGATGCCAGTCCATTGTATAGACCGCGAGCAGCCCGCCCAGCCAGGCGGCGGCGCCGGACTTGGTCATGGCGATGCCCAGTGGAATGACGCCCGCCAGCAGGAATATCACGTCCCAGGAGACGCCGGTATAGGTGTCTTCCTTGCTCAGGCAGCCGCTGGCCACCATCGCCACCACGCCGGCGATGGCGGTAACCACGATCGGCACCGGCGTAAATGCGGCGATGGCAACAACGCCCGTGATGATGCCGCCCGCGATCCACATTTTGCGCTGGTCATAGTCGTCCTCGAACTCATCCATCACCACGACATCGGCATGCCGGCGCAGGCTCTGCAGCGCCGTTGTGGAGATCTCGAACAGGGCGATCTCCCCTACGGACAGACGCTCGTCGGCCAGGCGCTGTCCCGAAAGCTCCGGTGTTTCCAGGCCGATCAACCTCGCCTGGTAACGCTCCCAGAAGTTGACCGAGCTCGCCGTGCGGTTGCCGAAGACCGTCTTGTTGCGCAGCAGAACGGGTACCAGCCAGCCATCCTCGCGCACCCTGCGGGGCTTTCTGATCTCGGACAGCACTTCGACCATGTCCGCCTTGATCAGGTCCATGACCTGGCGCATGGTGGCGCGCACGATAATGATGTCCTCCGGCTCGATACTGATCTTCTCGGCGCGCTTGATGTGGGTCTTGGTGCCGCGAATCAGTTTCACGAC
>JBEPXV010000142.1:0-5875 GCA_041641695.1 Gammaproteobacteria bacterium
CGGGCCACCCGATGAAACCCGGACTCCATCTCATTCCAGACCACTGACGCATCTTCGATGGGCATCCGGACCGGATCGGTCTGAAACTGGACCATGAAGTCGAAACCGGCAACACCCCGTCGCAGGTGATCAGCCACGGCCCGCGACAGGAAGTTTGCATCGGCATCGCCCGGCACATCGCATGTGAACGCCGAGCGGGGCCGGGTGGAATATTTCACGGCCACGGACTGGTCTGGTCCGAGCCGGTAAGGCGTGGTGCTCCAGTAGGGAATATCGAAAGGGCTCGCGATACGGTCCCTGCCTTTGAGCACGGTCCAGAGTGAACCCCAGTTGCGGGGCTTCACAAAGAACCACCAGCGTGCGCCCTTGCGAATCGATTCGATATACTCCAGAAACGCGGCGGGCGTGCCGACGAACAACGCAGGATGGCTGTTCAGCAGAAAGTCCTGGGCTCCCGCATTCCCCCACAACGGCTCGCCTTCAACACCGAACACCTTTATCGACATCCCGTGGAAATCCTTCTTTCGATCATCGTCGGTGCTGGCCTTGGCGAAGCGGATTTTGGCCTCGTAGTGGCCGGGGCGGGCGAACAGCCCATGTCTCAGATTCACCGGAAGCGTATCCGGTACGTGAAAATCCGCGTCCAGGCAGGCTATACCCTTGGCCTGGTTGAAACGCCTGGGTCGGCCCGACGGCTGGCGCTGCCGGCTGACCGCCTTGATCGAGTCGATCATGGCCTGTTGAATTCGCTCTTCGTCCGCGGCCGGCCGCTCTTCGCCCGGCTGCAATGCATCAACAGCGGCAGCGGATGCTATAGATATCGGCCTCAGCATGTTCACGATCCATTCTCCCGCGACGCTATTCCTGGAATGCCGGGTCCCCGGCGGCGTCGGCACGCGGCTGCCATTCCAGGGAGTAGTACTGGCCCCGGTCACGGGCCCATGGATCGAAGACATTCACGACATGCATCAACTCGTCACGAAGCTCCGCGACGTTGCGCATCAGCACGCGCTTCAACGGCGAAACGCGTACGTCTTCATGACCGTTGGATGGCTCGGGCTCGTTGCATACTACCCGGCCATCCTTTTGGGTCTTCAGCTCGTAAGGACAATCGTCCAACGGCCCGTTGTTCCTCACCCACCGGTAGCCGAGATGGGAGTAGAACTCCGGCCGAAAACCCGAGGTGAAGAATCGATCGCTGAACAAGCGCCGCGACGCATTGATGATGAAGATATGGAACTGGGTTTCGGAGATCGCGAAGCCATGGGGCCGCGTGTACTCCGCCAGCCAGCCGACCACCGTGTCCACGTCCTCCACGTTGTCCACCACTGTCCCGTCCGGATGACCCAGGCAGTCGTCAATGAAATCGCCGTCTGCCCCGCGCTGAGCGTGGCTGATGGTCTTGCCCGCATCGCAGGTGTGGGTGCCGTAGATCTCCCGGAGCATGTCCACAACCTCCTCCTGGGCCTGACGCTGCGGCGAATCTGCCGGCAGGCGACGGTCGACGAAATCGTCGAAGCTCTGCAACGACCTGAGCCCGATCTGGCGGCGGAACTCATTGAAACGCGGCACACCTCTCTCGCGATCGCGAAGAATGTCCAGCGCCGCGATATCGAGCTTGTTGCCCGGCTTCAGATGGCTCATATCGAGGTTCTGCAGAAACTTGGGGTGGTTGCGCAGGTGCAGCTGCCCCAGTCGTTGCCGGCCCATGCTCACCCCCCAGTTCGCCAGGCCGCGGGAGCGCATCTCGTCAGTGGCCTGGCCGCGCACGGTCTCGACGACCGGTATTTTCAGGTTGATCGAGTTCGGCCGGCGCGCATCACGATACTCGATCAGGTCCGGTACCATGGTATGCAGGCGGTAAACGGTTGTGAACTCCTCCGGGAAATTGAACGGAGAGCCGAAGTGGTTCACACCCCCGTTGACGTCGTCGGGGTTCGCGAGATTCCAGCGATCACGCTTCCACCACAACGTTCCTTCAACGCGGCTGTTGTTCAGGCCGAAAATGCCGGCGCCGGACGCCAGCACCGAGTACCAGGCGTTGGACTCGTCTCCCTTGCTTTCCATCCCCAGCATCCGTGCAAGGCGGCTCGAGACACGACTCAACAGATTCTCGTCGCGGCCCAGGATCTTGCGCAGCACCTGGGATACATCGCTCTCCTCCTGGTTGAAGAGACCGAACCAATTGGCGTTCATGCCCCTGTACAGCGGCTCGTTGTAGAGCAGCTGCGGCGTCCATTCGATCGTATGTATCTTGGCGATGCCGGCGGATACCACCAGCCGGGCCACTTGATAGATCTCATCGTCGGATACCTCGGCATAGGTAATAACCCGCTCCGGATCATCCGGATGCCGCAGTCCGGAGTCGGCTCCGGGCATTTCGTCCTGCATCCGGCGGAATTCGTCGACAAAGCTGTTGTGCTCCCTCGCAAAGAGATTGTGATAGAAGCTCAAACCGATGTTCCAGTTGCCTGGAAAAGCGGTCGCCTCCTGGCCACGCCACTGCGGCTGCACCGGGCAGTCGGGAGCGCACTCATCCAGCGTCGGCAGAAACCCGTCCGGCAGCCACAGTTTGGCGGGATCCTCGGGATCACGCAGAACGCGCTTCGCCGACGTCTCGTCGTAACCGTAGATCTGCGACGCGTCCCACCACGCCGTCACCTTGTTGGCCGTGGTCTTGTGCGAACGCTTCAGGTACTCGGTGTCTTTGTGAGTGAATGAGCCGGGCTCCTCCTCCTGGGAAAACAGCGATGCTTCGGTGCGGTCTCCGGGACGGCAGCCCAGGTCGCGGGCCCGCTCGGATTCGCAGCCCACCGGCATCAAGCCGGGCCCGTTGCGGCCTTCGTCGACATGGGAAAACCAGTCGTGGGTCATGAACTGGATCCAGAAGGCAGCCAGCACATTGAAGAACGGCGCCTTCAGATAATCGCACTCCGCGCTGGGCGAATAGTCGTCCGCTCCGTATCCCTCGTTGCAGGAGTCGCCGCTCTGTTGCCGGGTGAACAACATTCGGCTGATCAGCTGCGGATCCGGCTTGTACAGGCCCAGCCGATTGCCGTGCTCGGGATCGCGGTGCCTCGCCCGGGTCAGCTTGTTCCTGCCGAGCCGGGGATAGGTCGACTCGAACCGGACATTGCGGGAAAAGTCAGTATCCGTCGAACCCATTCTCGGGTTGCGGATGTCATTGCAGATGCCGGTGAGGGTCCGGTGACGAATAAGCTCTCCGCTGCACAGTTGAGGCCCATCACCTCCCACTGCCGCGTAGCGGGGATGGTCCGGCGGCAATCGCATCTCATCCCACTGTCGCAGCGCCGAGCCCGGCTTGTCGTTCGAGCCCTTGATATAGGTCTCGTAGGTATAGTTATCCAACAGATTGAATTTGATCAACTCAATCCGTTGATACTCGAGATCCATCAGGGCGCCGTCGATGCCCCGTCCGTTGGGCCGCAGATGCTCACCCAGCCGCGTGATGGCCTCCGGTCCATTCTTTTTCGTGGAGGCATCGCCTGTCGCCCAGTAGTTGGCCCAGTCAACCCACGGTGTATGCCGCCATGCCACCGCTTTGTCGCCTCCCCGGCATCGAGCGGTTGCCTCCTCCACTTTGCCCTGGAATCGGTTCGCCCTGTCGTCGGCAATGGCCAGCGGGCCATCGTCTAACATTTCGACGCATGCCTTCACATCTGTTGCGGCCGGTGCGGATCGCGGATCCACTGCTGCCCAGAGCGCCAGAAGAACTACGGCAATGGTAAATCTGCCTTTCAATTGCAACCTCCACCCATTTTTGACATGCAACTCTGTCGGTTTCCGGTCGTGTTCTCATGCCTCCAAATGCGGCACTTCCGTGTGCCGCTTCCAACACGCCGGGTCCATCCCGGCCCGGCTTCACCAACTCAAGCACCCAGGGTGCCGGAGTTGCGATGGGACATCCCTGTCCCGCCCCGTCAGGAGCCCTTCAACTGCCTGACAGGGGTCGCCTTCCGGCTGCGCCCCATGGCTCGAACCGAAGTTGCGAGACCAGGTGGCACAAGATCGTTACTCACCGCCGACGTTCCCATTCCCGCCGGACGAACTCGCGGGCATCCTCATCGTCGACCGCCGCATCGAGCATTTCCAGCTCCCTGTCGCTCAGCTCCTGCAGCTCCATGCGTGACTCGACCTTCACCAGGCGGTTGGGCGAATCCAGCTTCTGGGCGAGCTGATAAATGTGGTCCGTATCGTCGGCGCGGGTGTTCCAGCCCAGGCCAGAAGCGTATCCCCGCCGTTGGACTCGGGTCGTCGTAGATGAGACGACTTGCTCGGCGCCCTTTCTGGAAGGTCACGCAGGCGTTTTGAGGTATGCGGGATTACCCAGATTACAAACAGTGCCAGAACTGCGTAGGGACCGAACTTCAGAAACATTTCCGGCCACCTTTCCGCGTTGATGTCCATACTATCCTCCACCTGTCACAGGTCTGATGGACAGCGGCAGCGAAACGTCGCAGGAACTGGACAAGTCCCGTCATGCTCCGGAACCGCGAAGTTGGCACCCGCGATCCGGACAGTTGCCATGGTTTCCACCTTGAGACCGCTCACCTGCCGCCCCCCTTTTGGGTTTTAATGCGGATAGCGCTTTTCTATCGCGGACCAGGGGAGTTGATCTGTGAGTTATTTGCCTCGGCGGCGTGAAAAATTCCCGCCGGGTGATGAAATCGACCGTCTTTTCGGCGGCCACAGCGCACCGTTCATCAGGATGGCCCTCGTCCGTGATCAGGCCTGCGGGATATACTTTTAAGCTGTAAATCGTGTTTCGTGCGCCCCTGGGGCACACGAAGCAGCGTTGTTAGCCGTTGCCGCGCCGCGCGGACCGCGATCACATGCGGCAGGGGGTATGGGGATGGCTTTATACCTGGCCCTGAGCCAGGCAGCATCACCGATTGCGGCGTGTCCGGTGTCGGACTCGACGGCAGTGTTACGCACACCGGTCTGACAACAATGGCGTCCGGGCCCCCAAGTCAGCCCCCCCGAGTTCGTTTCCTCGACTCATTGCGTTTCAACCTGCTGCATATGCTGCCTCTCTTCCTGCGCGGCATCGTAGTGCCCGACCGGCGCTGGACGGCCCGCAGCGCGCGCTGGTTGGCCGACCCGGTCTCAGTACGTTTCATCCACGGGTTGCGCCGGAAATACAGAAGCGACAGATTCTTCGTTCGGCTGTTCGAATTGGGCAGCAACCGATTGCCGCGCTATGAGCCCGTCCTGTTGGTTACCGGGACAGCGGATATCGAGGCGGTGCTGTCCGATCCCGACAGCTACGGTTCCGACACCCGGTCCAAGGTCGAACGACTATCCCTGTTTGAGCCCGAAGCCGTGATTATTTCCGGTGGTGACGAGGCATGGACCCGCCGGGCATTCAATGAAACCGTGCTGGACACGGCCTGTGCCGTCCACCGCTCGGCCCGGGAGTTCCTGGAAATCGTCATTCGCGAAACCGATGATATCGCGCGTCTCGAGCACGTTCGTCGATCGGACTTCGAGCGCCTGGCGCAACGCATCACCCTGCAAACGGTCCTCGGCGCGGGCCGGGTGGATGACCAACTGAATTCAATGCTCGCCACCATGATCGGGCAGGCCGACCGGTTGTGGTTCCGTCGGGCAAAGGTGTTCGACAGCTACTACGAACGACTGTCGGCACACCTGCAGGATCCGACAGCGGGCGGGCTGCTTCGCTTATGCAGACAGTCCGATTGCGATAGTTTGCCCGTGACGCCCCAGGTCACGCATTGGCTGTTCGCAATGAAGGATGCGCTGGAGACGCATGTGCCGCGCGCGCTGGCCGTGATTGCCTGTCATCCTGATATCGAGGAACGGGTGCGAGCCGAGCTGGCCGACGCCGACCTGG
>JBEPXV010000143.1:0-5832 GCA_041641695.1 Gammaproteobacteria bacterium
CCTCGTTCGCTATTCGGCCTGCGGTGAGTTTTCCCGGAGCAGCATTCTGAAAGCGTCCTCGTCGAGCATCTCCACACCCAGCGCCTCGGCCTTGTCTGCCTTGGAGCCGGGGTCCGCCCCGATCACCACATAGTCGGTCTTTTTCGAGACACTGCCGGTCACCTTGGCGCCCAGCGCCTGCAGGGCGTCCCGGGCCTCGTCCCGGGTCATGGACTCCAGGGCGCCGGTCAGCACGAAGGTCCGGCCGGCCAGGGGCTGCCCGCCGCCGGGCACGTCGGGCTCGTGCTCCTGCCATTGGACGCCCGCTTTGCGGAGCCTGTCGATGACTTCGCGGTTGTGGCGCTGGTCGAAGAAGGTGTGGATGCTCTCCGCCACGATGGGGCCGATGTCCGGCACCTCCTGGAGACGTCCGGTATCCGCCTTTATCAGGCGCTCCAGGGATCCGAAGTGCGCGGCGAGCTGCTGGGCGGTGGTCTCGCCCACCTGGGGTATGCCGAGGGCGAAGAGGAAGCGGCCCAGGGTCGTGTCCTTGCTCTTTTCCAGGGCGTCGACCAGGTTCTGCGCGGACTTGTCCGCCATACGCTCGAGTCCGGCGAATTCCTCCCTGGTCAACGCGTAAAGGTCCGCGGCATCCCTGATCATGTCATTGTCCACGAGCTGCTCGACGAGCTTGTCGCCCAGGCCGTCTATGTCCATGGCGCGGCGCGATGCGAAGTGCTTGATGCTCTCCTTGCGCTGGGCGCGGCAGAACAGGCCGCCGCTGCAGCGCGCGATAATCCCTTCGCCGCCCTCGTAGACGATCTCGGAGCCGCACACCGGACACTGCTCCGGAAACCTGTAGCGGCGCGCGCCCTTCCTGCGCTTGTCCTTCTGCACGGAAACGATCTCCGGAATCACGTCGCCGGCGCGGCGCACGATGACCGTGTCGCCCTTGCGTACGTCCAGGCGCTCGATCTCGGCGCGGTTGTGCAGGGTGGCGTTGGATACCGTGGCGCCGCCCACGAAAACCGGCTCCAGGCGCGCCACCGGCGTCACCGCGCCGGTGCGCCCGACCTGCACCTCGATATCGAGCACTTGGGTGGCCTCCTCCTGGGCCGGGAACTTGTGAGCCAGCGCCCAGCGCGGCGCGCGGGACACCGTGCCGAGCCGCTCCTGGTGATTCTTGTCATTGACCTTGTAAACGACGCCGTCGATATCGTACGGCAGCTCCAGGCGCCGCTGCGCCATTTCCTCGTAGAATTTCAGGCAGCCATTCACGTCCTTGACCTTTTTCAGCAGCGGGGATATCCGAAAGCCCCAATTCTTCAGCCGCGCCAGCATGTCGTATTGCGTTTCCGGAATGTCGCCCGCTTCCACCCGTCCCACGCCGTAGACAAAGATCTCCAGCGGCCGCTCGGCGGTGAGGCTGGAATCGAGCTGGCGCAGGCTGCCCGCGGCGGCGTTGCGCGGATTGACGAACACTTTGCCGCCGGCCTTCTTCTGCGCTTCGTTGAGACGCCGGAAGCCCTCGTGGCCCAGAAAGACCTCGCCGCGCACTTCGATGAGACCCGGATAGCCGCGGCCGCGCAGCTTCAGAGGCACCGAGCGAATGGTACGCACGTTGAGGGTGATGTCCTCGCCGGTGCGGCCGTCGCCGCGCGTGGCGCCCCGGACCAGGCGCCCGTCCTCGTAGGTCAGACTGACAGCCAGGCCGTCCAGTTTGGGCTCGGCGACATACTCGACGCTGTCGACTTCCAGCGCCTTGCGTACGCGCTGGTCAAAAGCCTTCACTTCCTCGGCATCGAAAGCATTGTTCAACGACAGCATCGGCGCGCCATGCTCGACGGTAGCGAACTCGCTGACCGGCGGCGCGCCCACCCGCTGGGTCGGGGAGTCGGGGGACTTCAGCTCGGGATACTCTTCCTCGATTTCCTGGAGCTCGCGCAGCAGCCGGTCGTACTCGGCATCGGAAATGCTGGGGTCGTCAAGGACGTAGTAGCGGTAGTTGTGCTGGTTGAGCTCTTCCGCCAGCTCCCGCGCGCGGGCGCGGACTTCTCGGGGAGCCGTCATGGGTGGCGCCGGGGAATCGTACCGCTCAAAACAGCTTCATGGCGGACTCGCGGCCGGGGGCGATTCCGTCCTTTTCCATCTCGGCGGCCATGGTCCGTATCTCCTGGCTGATACGCTTGAGCCCTTTCTGGGTCATTCCGCGGTGGTTGTCGTCCACCAGCTTGCCGTCGAGACGCTTGCACAGCTCCTTGGCGTCGCTGACCATGTCGTTGAAAACCCGCGCCGGATCGAGGGTGCGCGGTATGTCCATGAACATGGTAATGCCCCGTGTAACCCGCTCCGGGTCGTCGTCCGACCCATTCTCCGTGATCTTCTCCCGGTCCGCCAGGCGGTAGACGGGATGTTCGTTCTCGTACTTCACGTAAACGCTGCGCGCGTTGGGCACCATGCCGAGCTCGCGGGCGGCGGCATCGATTTCCGACAGCTTGAAAGCGTCGTTGCGCGCGACGATATTCAGGATGGCCAGGGCATCGTATTTCTTGATCAGCTTGTCCAGGAACTGGCCCTGGTTCAGTGCCTCGTCCAGGCCGCAGGAGAACTGAAATCGCCGGCCAAAGACCTCGGAAAGCTTGAGCACGATCTGGGAGAACTGGTTCAGCTCGCTCTCGTCGGCGGGACCGTCCCGGTCCGCCAGCTGGAGAGTCAGCCCGAAGTCCGTGAAGCGCGCGGAATCCGGCTGCTTCTCCAGATCGCACCACATGCGCGTCGGGTGGCTCAGCCCGAATATCCGGTGGGGCTTGGTGAGGTCGAACTCGTTCTGGCGGTAGATGCCGAGCGCCGAGTCCCGCTTGATGACGTTCTTCCCGGGAATCCGGGCGACGTATTCCAGCTGAATCACCTCGTCGGCGCCGCTGTCCTGCATCTCCGGCACCCCGTCGATGGGCGTGTTCACGAGTTCCTCGGCGTCCTTGAGCTGCGACTCCCAGTGATCCGTTTCAGCGGCGGGTTCCGCAGAGGTATCCTGCTCCAGGAATTCGGGCTTGAGGCGCGGCTGGGCGCCCTGGGCGCCCTGGGCGGGGCGCGGCTGCTCGGCAGCGGTATCCTCCCGGTAGTCGGGCGCGGGGCGCGACGCTTCGACGTCTGCTTCGGCGCGCGGCGTCAGCAGCGGCTCGGCCTCGTCAGGCTCCTCGTCCTCGTACTCGATCCCTGCCTCCTTGCGGCTGTGAAGCCGGGTGTGCCGGATCTTGTCGTAGGAGATGATGGCAATGATCAAAAAGACGACAACCCCGGCGATCAGGAGTGCAATCTGAAGGGAAATCATTGCGCCGCCATTTCCACCGCTTCTTCAACGTCCACGGACACCAGCCGCGACACGCCCGGCTCCCCCATAGTCACGCCGACGAGGATGTCCGCCGACTCCATGGTGATCTTGTTGTGGGTGATGAAAATCAACTGGGTCCGGCCGGAGAGTGTTCTCAGGGTCTCACTGTACCGTTCGACGTTGGCGTCATCCAGCGGCGCGTCGACCTCGTCGAGCACGCAGAACGGCGCCGGATTCAGGTCAAAGAACGCGAATAGCAGCGACACCGCCGTGAGCGCCTTCTCGCCGCCCGAAAGCAGATGGATGGTGCTGTTGCGCTTGCCCGGAGGCCGGGCCATGACGGCCACACCGGTCTCCAGAAGGTTGTCGCTGGTCAGCTCCAGGTACGCGCTGCCGCCGCCGAACAGGCGCGGGAAGAATTCCTGGAACTTGGCGTTCAGCTTCTCGAAAGTGTCCTTGAACCGGGCGCGGGTTTCCTGATCGATCTTGTGGATCACCGACTCCAGGGTCGCGAGCGCTTCGTTGAGGTCCTCGGACTGGCGGTCCAGGTAGGTCTTGCGCTCCGACTGTTCCTCGTACTCCTCGATGGCCACCAGGTTTACCGGGCCGAGACGATCGATCTTTTTGACGATCTTGTCGAGCTTCGCCTGCCAGCCGTCCTCGTTCGCGTCCTCGGGCAGCGTGTCCAGCACGTCCTCGGGCCGCTGGCCGATCTCCACGATCTGCTCCCGCACGGTGTCGCGCCGGACCACCACGTCCTGGCGCTGGATCTTCACCTGCTCCATTTCGTCGCGGGTGCCCTGCACGGCCTGCTCGTGGCCGTGGCGCTCGCGTTCCTGCTGACGCAGCTCCTCCTCGATGTTCTCGACCATGCGCCGCGCTTCCGCCAGGCGATGCTCGCACTGGACCCGCTCCGATAGCAGTGTCTCCAGCTTCTGCTTGAGGTCCTGCTCGGGATCGGCCTCGCTGGACAGGACAGACTCCAGCTCCATCTGCCGTTGCTGCATACTTTCCTGCTGCCGCTCCAGGCGCTTGGCATTCTCCAGCAGGGACGCGAGCTCGGTCTCCTCCCGCTGGCGGGAAAACTCGATCTCGTGCTTCGCGTTGCGGGCCGCCTCGAGCTCCCGGCGCCCCTCCTCCAGCGTCGCCTTCATTTCATCCCGGCGCTGCAACAGCTCCTCGCGGCTGGTGGCCAGGGTCCGGCTCTGCGCCTCGGCGCGGGACAGCAGCTCCTTCGCGCTGCTGACCTGGTCCCGGAACTTCTGGAGCTGGGTCGTGACGTCGCCGAGCTCCGATTGCGCCTGCTCGCGACGGGACTCCAGCTCGCCGATGCGTGTCTCGTTGCGGGCCAGCTCGTTGCTGAGCTCGGCTCGCTCCGTCTCCCGCTCGCTGAGCAGGCGCCGGGAGTCGGCCAGCTGCTCTTCGAGGTCCGCCAGCCGCAACTGCCGCTCGCTCACCTCGTTCTGCTTGATCTCGAGCTCCGCGGTCAATGCCGCGACGCGTTCGCTCAGCTCCTCGATCTCCGACTCCCGCGCCACCACGCCCGCCCGGTCGCTTCCTGGCCTGAGCTCCAGCCAATTGCTGCCCACCCACGCCCCGTCCCGGGTAACGATGGACTCCTCCGGGGCCAGCTGGGGTCGCCATGCCAGTGCCTGGTCCATATCGTCGGCCACGTAAACACGCCCCAGCCAGCCTGTCAGGTCCAGATCCCGGCAGCGGACCTTTTCCATCAGCAGCGGCAAACGTCCCGCCCCGGGCTCGGGAAACCGGGTGCGCTCGACGATCACGATCTCCGAGCCTTCAGCGAGCCGGGCGGGATCACAGCCCTCCACGCAGTAAGCGCTGGCGCGCCGCCCGAGCACCCGGTCGAGGGCCGTCTCCCAGCCGTGCTCGACCTCCATCTCGCTGGCCAGGCGGGGCGCCGTGCTGAGGCCCGTACGTTCCAGCCATTCGTCCAGAGTCTCGCTGTCTTCCGCCTGCAGGTCCGAAGCCTGCAGCTCCCTGAGGGACTCCAGCCGCGCTTCCAGCCTGTGGAGCTCGTCGCGCAGGTCCTGGGCCTCGTCGCCGGACTGCTCGATCTCGCCGCGCAGCGCCCGCACGGACTCCTCGAGCTCAGCCACGTTCTCCTGGAGCTGCCCGCACGCCTCGTCCGCCCGGGCCACGTCCTGCTTCAGTCCGTCGACCCCCAGGCGTTCCAGCGCCTCGTCGATCTCCGCGAGGCGGGTCTCCTGGCGCTGCTGGCGCTCGACCAGGGCCGTAATGTGATTCTCGTACTCTTCGATGCGCGTCCGCTGGACCTGGCGCTCCTGATCCGGGGCGGCAGCTTCGGCGCCGAGACGCTCCCACTCGGACTGCCACTGCGTCATGTTGTCTTCCGCTTCCCGAAACGCCGCTTCGGCGCGCGCCAGGCGCTGCGTCGCCTCGTTCAGGCCGGGCTCGCTCTCGGACAGCGTCTGCCGCAGCGCCTCGATGCGCCGCTGGTCCGCGTCCATGTGGCTGCGCGACTCGCTCTGGTCCCGGGT
>JBEPXV010000144.1:0-1443 GCA_041641695.1 Gammaproteobacteria bacterium
CCCGGCTTGCCGACAACCTGGATCGCATGATCCAGGAAGAGGGCGCCGACACCGTCGCCGCCTTCGTCGCCGAGCCCGTGATGGGGGCCGGCGGCGTGATACCGCCGCCGAAAACGTACTTCGAGAAGGTCCAGAAAGTCCTGAAAAAGCACGACGTGCTGTTCGTCGCCGACGAGGTAATATGCGGATTCGGGCGCACGGGCAGCATGTGGGGCTCCCAGACCTACGACATCGAGCCCGACATCGTCACCTGCGCCAAGCAGCTCTCCTCGGCCTACATCCCTATCGCCGGGGTCATGATCAACGATCGCATCTACCAGGCGTTCCGGGAGCAGAGCAACAAGCACGGGGCGCTGGGTACCGGCTACACCTACGGCGGTCACCCGGTGGCCGCGGCCGTGGCGCTGGAGACTCTCAAGATCTACGAGGAGCGCGACATCGTCGGCTACGTGAACGAGATCTCGCCGCTGTTCCAGGAGCGTCTGCGCGC
This sequence comes from Gammaproteobacteria bacterium, assembly GCA_041641695.1. Lineage (GTDB taxonomy): Bacteria > Pseudomonadota > Gammaproteobacteria > Arenicellales > JAANXG01 > JAANXG01. Next base: position 491 of record JBEPXV010000144.1, read on the forward strand.
CCTGGGCGAGCATGCGTTGGTGGGCGACGCGCGGGGAGTGGGACTCATCGGCGGCCTGGAGATCGTCTCGGACAAGACCACCCGCGCCCAGTTCGACCCGTCGGTGAAGGCAGCCCCGAAGGTTTTCGACAAAGCGCTGGCCGAGGGGCTGGTGGTTCGCGCGCTGCCGGGCGACGCGATCGGGGTGTGCCCGCCGCTGATTATCAAGGAAGACCAGGTCAACGATCTGTTCGACCGGCTGGAACGGGCATTCGATGCCGCGCGCGGCGAGCTGCCGGCCGGCTGAGGGTGCGGAATTTCCCGGCGTCAGGGCGGTCTCAAATCAGGAATGAGCACGGGCAAAATTATGCTTCAACGATTTGTCGTCATCGCAGCGACCCTGGCGTCGTGCCTGGCCGGCGGGCCGGCCGGGGCCGACCAGAACGCCGAGAACCTGGATCCGCTGTTCCGGGAGCTGGGCGAGGCCCGGCACCCGGAAACGGCGCAGCAGCTGGAAAGGGAGATCTGGCGTGCCTGGCTGGACAGCGGCGACGAGGCAGTGGACAAGGAGCTCCGGGACGGCATCCGCGCCATGCGGAGCGGCCGGATGGAGGACGCGATAGCGCGGTTCAGCAAGGTCGTCGAAATGGCCCCGGAGTTCGCCGAAGGGTGGAACAAGCGCGCCACGGCGTATTACCTGAATGGCGAGCTGGCGAAGTCAATGAGCGACATCCAGAAAACCCTGAGCCTGGAGCCGCGCCACTTTGGCGCCATCTCCGGCATGGGTCTCATCTTCCTGCAGCGGGGCGACGAGCGCGCGGCACTGGACGTCTTCGAAGAGGTTCTGGAGATTCATCCCCAGGCGCCGGGCGCCCGCAAGCATGCCAAGAGGCTTAGGAAGAAGCTGCAGGGCCGGGAAATCTGACGGCTCGCCGCGCCGGGCACCGGCGGTGTCGAAGGTCACCGCGGCCGCC
>JBEPXV010000144.1:1543-5830 GCA_041641695.1 Gammaproteobacteria bacterium
CGCCGCATTGAACGCCGGGCATCATGGATAACGAGGCAGTGAATCAATCCCGCCTGGAAATCCGCTTCGTGGGCTTGATGGGGCGCCTCGAGCTTGCCCCGCATGCCGACGATATCTTCCGGCTTCTGGCCCGGCATTACTCCGAACCGGGGCGTCATTACCACACGCTGGCGCACATCCGCGCCTGCCTGGACCGGCTCGACGAAGTCCGGCACCGGCTCCGCGACGCGGACGCGGCCGAGCTGGCGCTGTGGTTTCACGATGCCGTGTACGACCCGTCGCGGGACGACAACGAGCTGCGCAGCGCTTTCCTGTTCGACCGGCAGCTCGGCATTCACATGCCCACGCAGCGGGCCGACGATGTCCATGCCATGATCATGGCGACGACCCATGACGGGGCCGCGGGTATGGGTGAGGATGCGTGCTATGTGGCGGACATCGACTTGTCGGGACTGGCGGCCGCCCGGCCGGATTTCCTGCGCGCCACGGAGCAGCTGCGCCGGGAGTGCGGGCATGCGACGAACAGCGGGGTGGACCCCGGCTCGCGGCGGTTTTTCGAGAAGCTGCTGTCCCGGCCCGGCATTTACCTGACCGGATACTTTCAATCGCGCTGCGAAGAGCAGGCGCGCCGGAACATCGAAGGGCTGCTCGCCGGCGACTTCCGTTGAGCTCGTCGCCGGCTCGCCGTGGTCAACGGAAAACGGATTCCACTTCCACGAAGGTTTCCGCGATGAAGCCGTTGAAGCGCGTTGCCGCGGAGTTGCTGTAGGCCCCGAGCTGGCCGATCTCGATCCAGTCGCCTTCCCGGACATCCTCCGGCAGCTCGCACTGGTTGGGCAGAATATCCATGGAATCACAGGTCGGGCCGTAGACGTCGAGCTTCCGGGTGCGTGTCGACACCGGCCCGTCCAGGCGGATAACGCGCATGGGCAGCTCCATGCGCGTGATGACCAGCTCGGACAGGCCGCCGTAGATGCCGTCGTTGATGTAGATCGCGTTTTCCTTGCGCAGCAACACCTGCGTGAGCAGCGACTGGTAATCCGCCACCAGGGCCCGGCCCGGCTCGCACATGAGCACGGTGTCGTTGCGCAGGGACATGGCATCAAGTTCCCGGGTGATGGCCGAGAAGTAGGCCTCCAGGGGTTCGATGGACTGGCCGGGGTAGTAGGCGGGGAATCCGCCGCCGATGTCGAGATAGTCGATGTTGACGCGCGATGCCTCGATCACCCGCGCGCACAGCCCGAGGGCGTCGCGATAGGCCTGCACGGACTGGCACTGCGAGCCTACGTGGAACGCCAGCCCGGCTCGCAGCCCCTCTCCGCGCGTAGCCGCCAGCAGCTCGACCGCATCGTCGAGCGGGGCGCCGAATTTGGAGGCGAGGTCGAACAGGACCTTTTTCTCACTCGTCTTGAGGCGGACGTGCACGACGATGCCTTCGCCACCGGTGGCCTCGAGTGTCTTCTCGAGCTCGGACAGGTGGTCGACAACGAAATGCCGTACGCCGTAGACCTCGTACGCCGTGCGAATGACGGCGCGGGCCTTCGCCGGGTTCATGAAGTAGGCGCCGGCGTCGCGGTGCGCTTCACGTACCTGGGCGATCTCCGGCAGCGAGGCGGTGTCGAAGTGCCGCACTCCGGCCTCGTACAGAGTGTCTATGATCCACGGGTAGGGATTACACTTCACGGCGTACAGCACGCGCCCGGGAAACGCTTCCAGGAATCCCCGCGCGTGGGCCGCCAGGCCCGCGAGGTCCAGGCAATAGACGGGGTAACTGGGCCTGAGCCTCTCGGCGACGGCCCGGGCGTCCTTGTAGCGTTTTCGATTCGGCATGGTGGAGATGGTACACGAAGCATTCTGGAGTGGTTTTCAGCTCGACCTGCGGCTCGGGATTCATCCCCACAAACGTCACCAACCTGGCACGGATTGGGTCCAGGGCACCTGCGTTCCCGGTAATGCCCGCTCGGGGGCCCCCGGTACGTTGGTGCCTTCGGTGGTTATCTCTGGTCGGGATTCATCCCGACAAATGTCAAGATTCCGGGCACGAATTGAGTCCAGGGCACATACGTTCCCGGTAATGACCGCTCGGGGGCCCCCGGTACGTTGGTGCCTTCGGTGGTTATCTCTCTCCGATTACTGCGCTGCGAATTCGGCCAGGCGCTTCTTCTGGCTTCCCTTCGCGTCGAAGTTGGATGGGTCGAGCCAGTGCTCGAAGGCGGCTCTGCGGTCCGGCCATCCCGAATCCAGGATGGAGAACCACGCGGTGTCGCGGTTGCGTCCTTTGTAGATCGTCGCCTGGCGAAAGGTTCCTTCGTAGGTGAAACCCAGGCGGCGTGCGGCCGCACAGGATCTTTCATTGAGCACGTCGCACTTCCACTCGCAGCGCCGGTAGCCCAGCTCGAAGACGCGCTGCATCATCAGGTACATGGCTTCCGTGGCCGCGGGCGTGCCCTGGAGCAGCGGCGAATAATTGATATGCCCCACTTCGATCACACCGTTCGGCGGGTCGATTCGCAGGTAGCTGGCCACCCCGGCCGCCTTTGCGGTATGTGCATCGATGACGGCATGGAACATCGGGTCGTCGGCCGGGCACACGGTCTCCATCCAGCGCCGATATGCATCGAGGGACGAGAACGGTCCGTACGGCAGGTACGTCCAGTTGCGATTGTCCCTGTCGAGGCGATTGGCCTCGAACAGCGCTTCGGCGTGGCGACCGGGATCCAGGCGCTCGATTCGACACAGGCGTCCGGCCATGGGATCGTCGGCAGGCCGGGGCGGCTGCCGCCAGTCGGGCACCGGGTCGCCGATGGGTTGGCCGAGCTCGTTGGTTCGTGTCATGGGCGTATCCCGTGTCGCGGATCAGCCGACCTGGTCGGTCCGGCAGCAAGGCCTGAACTACATCGATCATATCGTCCTGTGGCGCAAGCTGTGTCCCGGTCGACGTGGATTGTAGCCGCTCGGCTGCGCGACCGCTAACGATCCCGGCCCGCGAGCCGCGGCCGGCCCCACAGCAGCTCCCACGCCGCGGGGGCGAAGCCGTTCTTGGGCGGGGATGTCGCTTCCGGCCGGGATTCGGTACGCTTGACCTCATGAGCGCCCGACCGGAACGCATTCACTCCACCTGTCCCCACGACTGCCCCAGCGCATGCGCGCTGGAGGTGGAGCGGCTCGATGCCCGCACCATCGGCCGGGTGTACGGCGCCAGGGACAATCCATACACCGCCGGCACTCTGTGCGCCAAGGTAGGCCGCTACGCCGAGCGCGTCCACCACCCCGACCGGCTCACCACGCCGCTGCGGCGCATCGGCAGGAAGGGCGACCCGGACGCGTTCGTGCCCGTGGCCTGGGACGACGCGCTGGACGAGGTCGCGGAGCGGTTCCAGCTTGCGGTCCGGACCCATGGCAGCGAGACGATCTGGCCGTATTTTTACGCCGGGACTATGGGCCTGGTTCAGCGGGATGGCATCGAGCTGTTCCGGCACCTGTTCGGATACTCGCGCCAGCAGTCCACCATCTGCAGCGAGCTGAGCGGCAACGGCTGGCTGGCCGGCGCGGGTGTGCTCCGCGGCGTCGACGCGCGGGAGATCGCCGACAGCGACCTGGTCGTGGTCTGGGGCGGCAACCCGGTCTATACCCAGGTCAACCTGATGCACCATATTGCTCAAGCGAGACGCAACCGGGGCGCGAACATGGTGGTGGTAGACCCCTACCGCACCGCGACCGCGGAGAAAGCGGACCTGCATCTCATGGTGCGGCCGGGAACCGACGCGGCCCTGGCCTGCGCCGTCATGCATGTGCTGTTCCGGGACGGCCACGCCGACCGCGAGTACATGGCGCGCTACACGGATGCCCCGGAAGAGCTGGAGGCGCATCTGGCATCGCGCGCGCCGGCCTGGGCCGCGGCCATCACCGGCGTCGACGAGGCCGACATCGAGCGTTTCGCGCGCCTCTACGGCGAGACCCCGAGATCGTTTCTGCGGCTCGGCTACGGCTTCACCCGCTCGCGCAACGGCTCGGTGAGCATGCACGCGGCGCTGTGCCTGCCGGCGGTGACCGGCGCCTGGCAATACCCCGGCGGCGGCGCGTTGCACTCCAACAAGGGCCTGTACCCGATAGACCGGACCCTCATCGAAGGTCTGGACGTCAAGGACCAGCGGGTCCGTATACTGGACCAGTCGCGCATTGGTCCGATCCTGCTCGGCGACCGCGCGGATCTCGGCGACGGGCCGCCGGTCACCGCCATGATCATCCAGAACACCAATCCGCTGGTGGTGTGCCCGGAGTCCGAGC
>JBEPXV010000145.1:0-5820 GCA_041641695.1 Gammaproteobacteria bacterium
GATCGGTATGTGTACACGGCCTGGCAGCACACCTACGCCCTGATGGCGGCGACCATGCTGGTGGGGGTGGCCACCACGCTCCTGATTCGCGAGCCGGCCCGGCCCGACGGCGCCTACGCGGATCGCCCCAACCGCGAATACGCGCGTTTCCTGGCGGTGTTCGTGCTGGCGATAACCGGGCTGGCGCTGACCTACGCGGCGGCGGGACCGGCGGCCGCGGCGGCCAAGGGATGGCTGCGCGAGGCAATCGGCATTCAGTGGCTCGGGCCGGTGCTGGTTGAGCCCTCGCGGCTGGCCCTGGCCTTCGGCGCCGCGCTCGCCGTGGCCCTGCTGCTCGTGCGGCTGCGGCTGGCCGACCGCACCATGATCCGCGAGACCTATATCGAGCCGGTCCGGGATTTTTTTCGCCGCTACGGGCTGCGAATCGCGCTGCTGCTTCTGGCGGTTATCGGCCTGTATCGCATCTCGGACATCGTGCTGGGGGTGATATCGAACGTGTTCTACCAGGACCTGGGCTACAGCAAGTCCGAGATCGCCTCGGCCGTGAAGACTTTCGGCCTGTTCATGACCATTGCCGGCGGCTTCCTGGGCGGCATTCTCTCGGTGCGCTACGGCGTTTATCGCATCCTGCTGCTGGGCGCGATTCTGGCGGCGGTGACAAACCTGTTGTTCATGATCCTGGCGGAGGTCGGCTACCATCTGCCCATGCTCTACGTGGTGGTGGGCGCCGACAACCTTTGCGCCGGGCTCGCCAGCGCGGCGTTCGTCGCGTTCCTGTCGAGCCTGACGAACGTGTCCTTCACCGCCATGCAGTACGCCATATTCAGCTCCCTGATGACGCTGCTGCCGAAGGGCCTGGGCGGTTACTCCGGCGGCATGGTGGACACCATCGGCTATCCGGATTTCTTCCTGTTGACGGCGGTGATGGGCGTGCCGGTGATCCTCCTGGTCATGCTCGCCAACCGCTGGCTCGGTGTTGCGGCGCCTGAACGCGCCCGGGTTTGAACAGCCAACGCCGCCGGGGATCGCCCGTTTCCTGATGTCGTGCCAGGGCTGCGCTGCAGGTCGGCAGTCATGCTGCCGGGCTGAAGTCCGTGCAGCGGCTTCGATCAGTCAGCCGCGGGTTTGACGTCTCGCCGTCTCCCGGCAACCGGACAGGCGCCGGGTCCGGCCTACTGGAGCGGCTCCAGGCAGCGCGGGTCGTCGTGGCGGGGGTTGTTGACGTAGGTGCTCACCGGGTAGGCCTCCAGCGCCGCGTCGTCGAACGGTCGTATGCAGCTTTCCGGGTCGTCGCCTTCAAGCCACCGGCCATACGCACTCCGGGGGATGATCAGGGGCATCCGGTTGTGGATGGCCTTCAGCGCGCCGGTCGGCGGGGTGGTGATGATGGTGCACGATTCGATCGTGTCGCCGGTGTTGGTATGGCAGCGGTCCCACAGTCCCCCGAAAGCGAACAGCGCCCGGCCGGGCATCTGGATGTGATAGGGCTGCTTCCGGTCGGTGGTCTTGCGCCATTCGTAATAGCCGTTCGCCGGTATCAGGCAGCGCCGTCCCCGGCGCCAGGCGTTCCGGAAGCTGGGCTTGTCGGCGACCGTTTCCCCCTTGGCGTTGGCCGTGGAGAACTTGACCGCGCCTTCCTTTGCCCAGTGCGGGATGAGCGGCCAACGCAGCCGGCACAGCTCCCGTCCCCGGTCGCCCTGCCGGACCGCCGGCACCGGCTCGCCGGACGGTGCGATGTTGTATCGGGGAGCATCAGGAAGCATCTCGATGCCGTCGATGATATCGAAGGCCTCGAGAAACGCCTCGGCGTTGGGCGTCACGTTGTATCGGCCGCACATTTGTCGAGAGATATCCGGCGCCGTTGATCAAAAAAGACCGTCGGCCGCTACGCAGCCTCCGGCGGCACGTCCTCTTCCGATGCCGCGTCCAGGTTCTGCACGATATCGTCGATCATGCCGTATTTCTCCTTCAGCGTCTTCAGCTCTTCCTCCAGGTCCTGGATGCGGTCGCCGAGGGACGCGTGATTGCCCTTGAGCTTGTCCAGATTCTCCAGCCGGCGGTCGATCATCACCCGGTGCTCCTGGATCTGGGTGTGGATCGGAGTCAGCACCGCCTTGGTCCAGGTGCGGGTTGCCCGATTGCATTCCTCGAACACCACCCGTGCGCGGCTGACCTGCGTGATGAAGAACTTCTTGATGACGAAATGCTGCTCGGTCATCAGCATCGCCGGGCTGTTTCGGAACCGCTCGGCGTCGTCCTGGAGCTGGTTGAACTGCTGGACGTAGTCGTCCACCGAAAATCTCGCGGGATACATGCGGGGCAGGTTGTGCGTCTCATGGAACTGCTTGTATATCCGGTTGGCGAGGTCGTAAATCCGGTTGGCGTGGTTCTGGATGCGCTCCATGTCCCTGGCGGTGCCTTTGAAGAACTCCGCCATGCCGTCCCTGAGACCCTGGGTGGTCCAGCTGCCGCTCATGCTGTCGCGCGTCCTGTGCACCAGCTTGTCGAACTTCGACATGCTCAGTTCCACCAGCATCGCCCGAACCTGGTCCGCGAGCAGCCGCCGCGTGACATGGAAGGTCTGCACTTCCTTCTCGTAGGAAGCCTTGTGCTTGCGCAGCTTTTCCACGATGTCGCTGATGACGTCCTGGCTCTTGCCCCGCAGTTGATGGATCTCGGCCAGCTCGGTTTCCAGCTCCGAGATCCGCGATCCCATCAACTGGCGCGATGACTCCACCAGGCTGCCGATTTCCTGGACGACCTTGTCCCGGATCAGCTTGCGCTTGTAGGTGACGATGTCCCCGGACAGCTTGCGCTCCAGGCTCGGAAGACCGCTGCGCGCGATCATGGACTCGTCCTTGCGGATTTTGGCCACCAGGCCCTTCTGCGCCGAGACGGGAAACACCATGTCCGGCGGGATGTCGAGCAGCCGGCGCGTTTCCTCGGCCTGTTGCTTGATGAAGCTGTCCAGCTCCTGCTCGTCGTTCAGGCCGTCCCACAGGGTGTCGATCTTGTTCAGGGCGGCGATCCGCGCCTCCGATTTCCTGCCGGGCGCGGTGCACACGTAGTTCTGCCAGATGTCGAGGTCGCTGCGGGTCACGCCGGTGTCCGCCGCCAGCACGAAGACGATGGCGTGGGCCGACGGGAGCATGCTGTAGGTCAGCTCGGGCTCGGTCCCCAGGGCGTTGAGCCCCGGCGTATCGAGCACCACCAACCCCTGTTTCAGCAGCGGGTGGGGGTAGTTCACCATGGCGTGGCGCCAGACCGGGATCGCGCAATCGTCGGCGGTGTGCTCCATGTCGTCGACGATGGACAGCATTCCCAGCTCCTCGGCTTCGCGACGGGTCACGGACTTGCTGTTGATGACTTCCTGGAGCGCCGCGGCGATCTCTTCGGGGGAGTCGAGGTCGAACGGGATCGTGGTCCAGTTGATGGGGGACTTCTTGAGCTCGGTGATGGTCAGGCCGGACTTGCGTGTCTCGATGGGCAGGAGCCGGATGCACGGCTCGAGCCCCGGGTCGTAGCCGATCTCCATCGGGCACATGGTGGTCCGTCCCGGCGTCGACGGCAGCAGCCGGCGATCGTAGTCGGAGAAGAAAATCGCGTTGATCAGCTCGGTCTTGCCGCGGGAGAACTCGCCGACCAGGGCGATATTCAACTTGTCGGTACGCAGGGACTCGACCAGCTCGTAGAGCCGCAGCTCCTGCGGCTGGTCACGTTCCTCGTCGTCGTCCTCCCCCGGGCTGGCATCCCGCCACTCCTGGTAGGTCTGAATCGCGTCCGCCAGGCGCTCGCGCCAGCGACCGTAGTCCTGCAGGCGCTCGCCGAAGGCGTCGGTGGCCAGTGCTATGCTCATGCTGAAGGGTAGCGGGATGTGTTGATTATTATTCGCGCGCCCGCACACGGCGCCGTGTTGTACCGCTCGCGGTTTCCCAGGCTCCGAGATGTCATGGATGAAATGTCCTGAGGTTCCCTTACTGTTTAGACCGCTTTTGTGCTTTTTTCAACCCGGGATGCCGCGTCCAGCGCGCTCCTCAAGGGCTCGGGAAAGGTTTCCGGGTGCTCGACGCGGATCCATTTTTGCCGGGATCCCGCCCCGTGGACCAATTGCACCCGTGACTTGGCCACGCCAAATGCCTCCGCCAGGATCTCCAACAGCCGCTTGTTGGCTTTGCCGTCGACCGGCGGCGCCTTGACCCGTACGCGCAGACAGCCCCCGCTTACACCGGCCAGGCCCTCGTCGCGGCACTGTGTCTGCACCTTGACGCGAAGCTCGAGGATGGCGTCGTTCCAGCGATACCAGGATTGGGGCGCCGCCATCGGATTCGGATCACCGGTTCAGGACGATTCCAAAGTCCAGGATGGGCTGCACGATCAACATCAGTGTCAGATACAGGAATATGAATACCAGGATCGGCGAGATATCCAGCGCGGCGATCGGCGGAATCAGGCGCCGGGCGGGCTCCATGACGGGCTCGGTGATGTCGTAGAGGAGCCGGAGCGCGGGGTTGTACCCCTGGTGGGGCGCGACCCAGCTCAGGACTACCCGGATGAGAATGGCGAATATGAAGACGTAGACCGTCAGCTGAAGCAGCTCGCCGATCGAGTACACCAGCAGCCCCTGGAAGGTGCTGGGGTGACCGATCATCGAGAACAGCAGCCAGGTTTTGAGCATCGACAGAACCAGCAGCAGCACCAGCGACGCCAGGTCCACGTTGCGGAACGGCGGGATGAAGCCGCGCAGGAACCGGACCGGAGGATTGGTGACAGTGAGGACGAACTGCGATACCGGGTTGTAGAAGTCCGCCCGCAGCCATTGCAGCAGAAAGCGTATCAGGACGACCAGGATATACAGGCCGAAGATCGTATCGACCAGGAATACCGTTGCGTTGTTGACGTATCCACCCATTCTTATTCCTCGGCAAGCGTGGCGGCCAGTTCGTCGGCGCGATCCGCGGCGGCGTTCACGGCCTTGCGTATGGCTTCATCGACTTTTGCGGCCTTCATTGTATCCAGGGCGCGTTCGGTGGTGCCGCCCGGGGACGTGACATTGATCCTGAGCTGCTCCAGCGACTCGGGACTTTGGCGGGCCAGCTCCGCGGCGCCGCCGCAGGTCTGGACCACCAGCTCGTGGGCGGTGTCCCGGTCCAGGCCGCGCGCCGCGGCGGCTTCCACCATGGCTTCCATGAACAGCATGAAGTAGGCGGGGCCGCTGCCGGCGATGCCGGTGACGGTGTCGAGCTGGGGCTCGTCGTCCACCCACGCGGTAATCCCCACCGCCTGCATCAGGGCTTCGGCCGAGCCGCGCTGGGCCGGAGTGACCTGGTCATTGGCATACAACCCTGAGGCGCCGGCGCCCACCAGGGCCGGTGTATTGGGCATCACCCGGATGACCGCCAGGCGGCGGCCCAGCCATTGCTCGATGGAGGCGACCCGGATACCGGCGGCGACGGAGATAATCAGCGGCGGCTTCCCGGGCAGGGCGCCCGCCAGCGGCGTCAGGACGTCCCGCATGACCTGGGGCTTCACCGCCAGCACGACGACGCCGCAGTCCCGGAGCAGCGCCTCGTTGTCCTCGCCGACCCGCACGCCAAGCTCGTCGCGCAGCCTGCCGGTCTTCGCCGCGTCGGGGTCGAAGACCTGAATGCTTTGCGGGTCGCGGCCCTTGTTGACCAGTCCGCCGACGATAGCGGCCGCCATGTTGCCGGCGCCGATGAATCCGATGGTTGTGTCTGCGTGCATGAGCGGGTCGCTGGGGAATTGGAGGGCGAAGTTTAACAAGACTTGTTAAAAGGGTGGGCTATCGAAGCCCTCTTTCCC
>JBEPXV010000146.1:0-5813 GCA_041641695.1 Gammaproteobacteria bacterium
CTCGTCATCGGACGCCGACTCGGCCAGCGTCCGGATGATCAGTCCGTGGGGCATATCTTCCTCGTCCGCCAGACGGGTGACCAGATCCCGCAGCCTTTCGCGGTCCTCCGGCCGCTCGAGCTTCTGGGAGATGCGGATCTGGTCCGAGCCGGGCAGAAACACCAGGTAGCGGGCAGGAATGCTCAGCTCCATGCTCAGGCGCGCCCCCTTGCTCCCGAGTGGATCCTTGAGCACCTGCACCACGATCTCCTGGCCGTCGTTCAGCATTTCCGTCAGCGGCGGCGTTTCAGCACTGCCGCCGCCGGCGACCGCGCCATTGTCGTCCTGTGTCACGTCCGAGGCGTGCAGGAACGCGGTCCGTTCGATGCCGATGTCGACGAACGCGGCCTGCATCCCCGGCAGAATCCTCACGACCCGCCCTTTATAGATATTTCCGACGATTCCCCGCGACTGGCTGCGCTCGATATGCACTTCCTGGAGCACGCCGTTCTCCACCAGGGCGACGCGGGTTTCCTGGGGCGTTACGTTGATCAGTACTTCTTCACTCACAGCCAGTGTATCCCTGCCGATGCCAGCAGTTCCCGCGTTTCGTACAGAGGCAGGCCCACGACGCCGCTGTAACTGCCCTCGAGACGCGCCACGAAGCCGCTGCCGATACCCTGCACGGCGTACGCCCCGGCCTTGTCCGCGGGCTCGCCCGTGGCCCAGTAGCACTCCATTTCCCAACGTGCCAGGGACTTCATGGTTACCCGGGTATCGCTGAGCCTGTGGACGCGCTCCTCGCCGTCCTGCAGCGCCACGGCGGTCAGCACGCGATGGGTGCGTCCGGACAATTGCGCCAGCATGGCGTAAGCCTGCCCGGCATCGGCCGGCTTCCCGAGGACCTGGTCGTCGATTACCACCACGGTGTCCGCCGCCACGACGGGACGAGCGGGACGCGCCTCCCGGCGCAGCATCGCGGCGCCGGCGGCGGCCTTCTCCAGCGCCAGGCGCTGGACCGCCTCTTCCGGCGTCTCGTGATCGAGCACGCGCTCGTCGACGTCCGGGGCCAGAATCGCGAATTGCAGTCCGACGGACTCGAGCAGCTGCCGGCGTCTGGGGGATTGGGACGCGAGATAGAACATGTCAGGCATTCTAACAGCCTGCCGGCGGGCAACTTCGTGTATTGCGCCGGGCTTCGAGGCGTCGTTGTACCGGTTGCGCAAGTGCCCGGCGCAACCTGCCGGTCAGCCGCGATGGTAGGGATGATCCTCGAGGATGCTCAGCGCTCTGTAGAGCTGCTCCACGACGATGACGCGGACCAGCGCATGGGGGAGCGTGAGGCGCGACAGTGACCATTTCTCCCGGGCTCCGTCCAGGGCGGCCGGCGCCAGGCCGTCGGGGCCGCCGATCAACAACGCGACATCCTTTTCCGTGTGCATCCAGGCAGCGAGCCGCTCGGCCAGCGCCGCGGTAGTCCAGGCTTTGCCGGTTTCCTCCAGGGCCACGGTGAACGCGCCTTTCGGGACGCATGCGACAAGGGCCTGGTACTCCTTCACCCGGAGCCGCGAGATGTCCGCATTGCGGCCGCGGCGCGGCGTGGGCACGGCCTGTATGCGCAGCGGACAATGGGGAGGAAACCTGGATTGGTAATCGGCGCACGCGTCGCCCGTCCAACGCGGCACCCGGTCGCCAACCGCCAGTACGTGCAGCTTCACGGAAGGGCTCCTTCAGGTCGATGTTGCCGGATACGGCATGGCGAGAAGCCCGCAATCAGTCGCTGGCGTTTTCCCGCTGCAGTCGGAGCATCTCCATTACGTCCGGGCTCCACAGCTTCTCAAGCTGATAGAACTCGCGCGTTCCGGGCTGCATGACATGCAGCACCACGTCGCCATAGTCGAGCAACACCCATTCACCATGCTCCTCGCCCTCGCTGCCGTAGGGCCGCAGACCCGCATCACGCAGCTCGTCGACCACGTTGGATGCGATGGCTCTGACATGGCGGTTGGATGTGCCGCTGGCGACGATCATGTAATCGGTCACCGTTGTCATCTCCGCAACATTGAAAACCTCAACGTCCCTGGCCTTTGCGTCGTCGAGCAGCTCGAGCAGCTTGTCTTTCAAAACTTCGGTATCCATAGAACCTCGTGTGTGTATTTATCGATAGCCGTACAGATTATTGCGTCGTATGTATTCCAGGACCGCCTCCGGCAGCGCCCCGGAGACGTCTCCACCATCGGCGATCTGCTGCCGGATGCCGCTGGCCGACACGTCGACCCGGGGGCCGTCCCACAGAACAGCGGAGCCCGCGGCGCGCCGCGTCAGCGCCGTGGAGTCCCGTGACAGACGGGCGGCGGCGTCACCGGGAATCTCCCACCCGGGCCGCTTGACCACCAGGAAATGGGCCAGGGACGACAGCTCGTGCCAATGGAACCAGCGTTGCAGACCCAGCCAGGCATCGGCGCCGACGATCCAGGCCAGCGAGGCGTCGGGAAACTCCCGGCGCAGGGAGCGCAGCGTCCACACCGAGTAGGACGGACCCGTGCGGTGCAGCTCCCGTGTGTCGGAAACCATCCGCGTCTCTTGGGACAGCACCGCTTCCAGCATGGCCAGACGGTGCTCCGCCGGGCATTCGGGAAGGATCCGGTGGGGCGGCACGGCGTTCAGTACGAAGCGCACGCTGTCGGCCTTCAGCCTGTCGCGCACGTCTCTCGCAACGGCCAGGTGTCCGTTGTGCACCGGGTCGAAAGTCCCGCCCAGCAGGCCGATCAGCATCGCCGGGTGGTCTCCCGGGCGGGGCCGGGCACTGGATCAGACACGAATATGGCCGTCTCCGAATACGACAAACTTCTGGGACGTCAGACCCTCCAGGCCGACGGGTCCGCGGGCGTGGAGCTTGTCCGTGCTGATGCCTACCTCGGCGCCCAGGCCGTACTCATAGCCGTCGGCGAACCGGGTGGACGCATTCACCATCACCGAGCTCGAATCGACCTCGGCGAGGAAGCGGCGCGCGCGGGTGATGTTCTCCGTGACAATAGCGTCCGTATGCCCCGAGCCGTATCGATCGATATGGTCCATTGCCTGGTCCAGGCCGTCCACCACCCGCACGGCCAGAATCGGCGCCAGGTACTCCTCGCGCCAGTCCTGCTCCGTCGCCGCCGATCCGTCCACCAGGGCCAGGGTCCGTTCGCAGCCGCGCAGCTCGACCCCGGCTTCCTTGAGGGCCGACGCGATGCCGGGCAGCACGTCCCGGGCCGCGCCCTCGTGCACCAGCAGAGTCTCCATGGTGTTGCAGGTGCCGAAGCGCTGGGTCTTGGCGTTGACCGCGATCCGCACGGCCTTGTCGGTATCCGCCTGGTCGTCGATATACACGTGACAGACGCCGTCCAGGTGCTTGATGGTGGGGATGCTGGATTCACGCGCGACACGCTCCACCAGGCTTTTGCCGCCCCGGGGTACGATCACATCGACGTATTCGGCCATCCGCAGAAGCGCCCCGACCGCTTCGCGGTCGGTGGAGGCGACCGCCTGCACCGCGGCCTCCGGGAGCCCGGCGTCCGCGAGGCCGCGAGCCACGCATGCCGCTATCGCCAGATTGGAGTGAAACGCTTCCGAGCCGCCCCGCAGAATCACGGCGTTGCCGGATTTCAGCCCCAGGGCCGCGGCATCCGCCGTCACGTTGGGTCGCGACTCGTAGATGATGCCGACGACGCCCAGTGGGACCCGCATCCGGCCCACCTGTATGCCGGATGGCCGGAAGTTCAGATCGGTAATGCCCCCCACCGGGTCCGGGAGCTCTGCGACCTGGCGCAGGCCATCCAGCATCGTGTCCACGCGCGCCTCGTTGAGCTCCAGGCGGTCCACCAGGGCGGAATCCAGCGCCATGTGGCGAGCGCGTTCGACGTCCTTGCGATTCTCTTCCGCCAGCCGGGCCCGGGACGCGTCGATGTGCCGGGCGGTCGCCAGCAGCGCCTCGTTCTTGGCCGCCGTCGGGGCTCTCGCCAGCACCCGGGCGGCCGCCCGCGCCTGCCGGCCCAGGCCGGTCATGTACGAATGGATATCGATGTCGCGCTCAGCCTGGTGCATAGCCTGCCGCCTCCTGTTCAACCGCGTAGCCAATATCGCACATCATCAGAGCCAGCACTTCGAGCTCCTGCCATATGTCGCCGCGGGAGCGTCCCTTGACGACCCGGTCGCAGTGGGCCATCTGCCGCGTCAGCCGCTGCATCCGGGCACCGCCGAGCCGGGACAGGGCGGCGTCGACCAGGGGCGCGCGCGAGGACCAGATCCTGTGCGTCTTGAATAACTGCCCTTTCCGGCCGCCGTTTCTCAGCCCGTGCTCGATCCGAGTCAGCGTCCGCAGCTCCTTTGCCATGGACCAGCACACGATCACCGGCTCCGTCCCCTCGTCGCGCAGCACTTTGAGAATCCGCAGCACCTTGCGGGGGTCGCCTTCCAGGCAGGCATCCACAACCGCGTAGACGTTGAACCTGGCATGATCCACCAGACCTCCGGAAATCGCCTCGGGGTCCACGCGGCCGTCGCCGTCGGCAAACAGGGCGATGCGATCGACCTCCTGGGCGGCCGCCAGCAGATTGCCTTCCAGGTAATGGCACATGCGCTCTATGGCGTCACTGTCCAGCACCAGCCCCCGGTCACTCAGCCGCCGGCGGATCCAGCCGTTGAATTGCCCGGGGCTGAGCGCGCGATGCTCCACGATCCAGCCGGAGGCATCCAGTGTCTTGACCCACTTCGCCTGCTTCGTGCGGGCGTCCAGCCGGCCGGTGGTGACCAGCAGCAGCACGTCGGGATCCGCGGCCTCGCAATACTCGGCGAATGCCTTCGTGCCGGCGTCGCCGGGCCTGCCCGTGGGCAGGCGCAGATCGATCAGCCGGCGTTCGGCGAACAGGGACAGGGTCTGGCTGCTGCCCGCCAGCCGGCCCCAGTCGAAGCCGGATTCGACACTGAGCGGAATACGATCATTGAAGCCGTGCCCGAGTGCGGCGGACCGCACCGCCGTGGCGGCTTCCTCGATCAGCAGGGGCTCTTCTCCGAACAGCAGGATCGCCGGGGGCAGGCCGCCCTCGAGGCGCCGGGGCAGGTCGTCGGGGGCGACGCGCATCAAACCCCTTCAGGCAGCACGGCCCTACGCCGAAGCCCGCTCCCCGGGCGTCGGAATCTCTATACTGAGGCCGGCGATGGTGACCAGCTGTCTCATGATCCGCCGGGTCAGCTCCTCGACCATGTTCTCGCGCAGCGATTCCTCCTCTTCCTCGGCCTGGAGCACTTGTTCCGGCTCAAAGTTGTAGTCGCGCCGCAGAGACAGCGTCGTGTCACGCAGCTCCTGGCCCTCTTCGTCTATCACCCGGTAGCTGACGTCATAGCGCAGGTTGTAGCCGGTGACCTTGCCGCGGGTGTCGATGGTGCGCACGTTCCGGTTGAACTCGACGTTGTACAGTTCCAGTATCGCTGTCGCCGCGCCCTCATCCACTACTTCCGCGCCGCTGGCTGTAAGGGCATCGACCATCTCATCCATGAAGTCCCGGTCGGTGCCGGTTACGGCAATGACCTGGAGCTGCTCGGGCAGCGGCAGCTGGCCCCTGAGATGGAAACCGCATCCAGCCACCAGGGCGGCGGCGGCCACAGACATAATCAGTGCGCGAATTGACATTCAATGGTACCCGGGTCGATTTGGTGCATTGTACATGGCGGATTATACACGGGTGGCTCAGCCGACCACCAAATTCACCAGCTTGTCCGGCACCACGATGCACTTGCGCAGCGTCTTGCCTTCGACGTGGTGCTGAACGCGGGGGTTGGCGAGGGCCGCCTCG
>JBEPXV010000147.1:0-5774 GCA_041641695.1 Gammaproteobacteria bacterium
ATCTCCAGCAGGGTGGTGCCGGGCCGGGCGAGCTCGCCCTGTGATGCGGGGCGCTCGGTGACGGCGCCGGCGAAGGGGCTTTGAATGCGGCAGCGGCTGATCGCCAGCGCCGCCTCGTCCAGGGCCGTCCGGGCCCGGTGCACGGCCGCCTCGGCCGCCTGCTGCTCGGTTCGACGCTGCTCGAGCAGGTCTTCGGACAGAAGCTGCCTGGGAGCGAGGGTTTCACTCCGGGCGAGCTGCTGCTGTGCGCGGGTGAGCCGTGCCCGGGCGCTATCCAGCTCCGCCTGGGCTCGTTGACGCGCGAGCTCGAAGTCGGCGCAGTCCAGTATCACGACGTCTTCGCCGTGCTCGACGGTATCCCCGACGTCAACCGGGATGGCGTCGATGCGGGCTTCGATCCGCGCGCTGATACGCGAGCGATTGGCGCTGACTACTTCCGCCGGTGCGGTGAAAATCACGGGTGACAGCAGCTTCGACAGCTCCTGGACTTGCACGGGCGATCCTTCCTGGGCCGCGGCAACGGCAATGCCGAGCAGCCATGTCGTCAAGATGCGTCTGATCATTGTCCTGGATGTTGCCCCCTGGGCGAATCGTTGTGGCCTTGCTCACTGGCCCGGCGACGGCGCTCCAGGCGCCGCGCATGGATCTTGCCGACTCTCGAAACGCGGGCCGTTCAATCGTCCTCGAAATACATCTCCGGCGCTTCGTCGATCCCGGGCCGCCAGCGGTATCGTTTCAGGTCGACGCGTTCCGCCACGAACGGTATATCCTCCGCGATCAGCCGGTCGCGCTGCCGCCGGTACTGGTCGCTGTCAGGCGGGAACGAAATCCGGCCCTGCGCATTGATGACCCGGTGCCACGGAATGGTGCAGTGCTCGGGTGTCCGGTGCAGGGCGTAACCGACCATTCGGGCGCGCTTGCCGAGCCCGGCCAGGCGGGCGATCTGCCCGTAGGTGGCGACGCGGCCGTAGGGAATGTTGGAGACGGTTTGCCAGATCTTCTCGTAGGCGGACAGCTCCTCGGACACGCTGAGATCCCTTGTGTTGAATCGGCTCGCGGAATATAGGTGCAGTCTTGAGCAGGATCAAGTGTTTCGGCGAGTGAACATGTCGAGCGGTGAACGGTCGATGCCACGCGTTTTGTCGCCGGTGGCATCGAAGGCGCGGTTTGCCGCGTGGCGATTTGTTTATGGTCCCTATACCCGTGCATCGGTCCATGAGCACCCGGCAGCGCCCTTGTCGTGATTTCAGGGAGAAAGCGAGGTTCTGCACCGGCCCGGTGCTTTCCCGGTTGCTCCTGATCTCCGGAGACTACTGGAAACGCGGCTCGACCCTGGGGGCGCCTAGCACCCAGGTGCCGTCTGCGGTCAGGCACCGGGTGCCGTAGGCTTCGCGCGGCTGCCCGTCGATCTCGACCGTGGTGGTGTATTCGCGGGTCATGCGGCAGTCGTGGCCGGCGAAAGCCGGGTCCCGCCGGACGAACTCGGGTCGCGGTTTCGGGCGAACCGGAACGTATTCGCGGTAGGCGGGGCGGCGGTATCCGTAGTCGCGGTAACCGTAATCGTAGGTGCGGTACCGGGAGTAGCCGCCGCGGTAGTAGGGGCGGTGGCCATAACGGCGGGAGGGGTAGGCGCTTCGCCGGTAATGCCGGTCTTCGCTGATCAGATAGCCGAACAGGCCGCCCACGACCAGACCCGCCAGGAGCGCTCCGCCGTGGCCGCCGCCGTGGTGACGGTGATGGTAGCCGCCGTAGTAGTGGCGGCCGCCGTAGCCGCCGGCGAGCGTGGCGGCCGGCAGCGCCGCGCACAGTATCAAGACAAGGGCGCGTTTGAGCATCGAAAACTCTCCGTTTCCGGGTGTGCGGGGATATTCTACTCCCGCAGCACGCATTTTCGGTACAGGTCCTTGAGTTGTCCGTTGGGGTCGTATTTCGCCTTCAACGACCGGTACGCGGATTCGTTATACATCTCCCAGAATTCCCGCTCGGGGTAGTACGAGTCCGAGTACAGCGACTTGATGCCCTGCAGCTCGGTGGTTTTTTCCTCCACCAGGCGGTTGAAATGGCCCTCCGGATACTGATCGCGCGTCCGGACGACGTCCCAATGGCCGAAATTGACGTACTGCGTATCGGGGTCCATGGGGTACAGCGGGAACTGCGCATCGCGGTCGTAGACGCCGATGGGGCAGACCCACACCGGTCGGATGCCTACCTCCCGGTCGAAGAACTCGTAGTAGGCGCTGCAGTTCTCCAGGGGAATGTCGATGTCCTGGATCACTGATTCGGTGTGCAGGCCCCGCAGGCGGTTCGGTATGCGCGTAAAGCCCCATTTGGCGTTCCAGCGCATCAGTCTGGTATAGAACACCGAGCTCAGCCGCTTGGGCCCCAGCAGGCCGCGCACGATCGGGTTCTGAGCGCCCACGTTCTTGGAGCACCAGAACCAGTCGGTGTCCCAGCGCCAGATGTAGTCGTGAACCGTGAGATAATCCTCGCGCCGCTCGCGGATGGACTGGTAATAGATGTTCTTGTAGGTGTAATCGCTGAGGTAAGGCGCCTCGTCGCTGAAGCGGCCGACCGTAATGTAGAGCTCGCCCGGGGCGAACATCGTGCCGTCCAGGAAGTCGATGTCGTCATCGCGGCACAGCTCTTCGATGTCGCTGAAATAGGAGTCGGTGTCGTGGTGGTGGATATGTTCGAGCTTCACGTACGGCCTGACGGGTATAGTCTTCGCCTTGAGCTTGAGAACATAGCCGAGGGTGCCGTAGGAGTTGGGCAGCCCGAAGAACAGATCGCGATGCTCGTTGTGCGGCGTGCAGGTCACGACCTCCCCGCTGCCGGTCAGGACGTCCATCTCCATGATGGTCTCGTGGACGAGGCCGTAGCGAAATGAGGTCGATTCGATGCCTACGCCGGCGATGGCGCCGCCGATGGTGATGCTCTTGAGCTGGGGGACGACGCAGGGCATTGCGCCGTGCTCAAGGGTCGCGTCGGCCAGCGCCGAGTAGGGGGTCATGCCTTCCACTTCGACCCAGCCTTGGGCGGCGTCCACCGACAGCACTTCGTTGAAATCCCGGACGTTGAGCCGCTCTTCGTTGTGGCTTTCACGGTCCCGGAACAGGTTGGAGGTGGCCTTGTCGAGCCGCAGCTCGCCGGCGGCCCTCTGAAATTGGTCGGAAATTCGTTGCTTTTTCTCTTGATATGCTGCCATGTTGCTGAGATTGCTCGGAGTGCGGCCGTACTCTATCGCCGGCGTTCACCGGGCGGGACCGGTGGCCGGTTCGGATTGGTCGCCAAGTGTACTATGCTTGTGGATAATGGTCACAGCGCAGCGGATGACCCGGGCGCGGGCAGCATCCGGGAAAATACGCCGGCGAGACCCTATTACCGCGACCTTATTTGTATCGAAACGATGATGACCAGGTTTTTCAGGCAGCTTTCTGTAGTTCTCGTCCTCCTCGCCGGCGGGTCAACGGCTCTCGCCGTACCGACCGCCGTCGACCCGTCGGAGCTCTATCCTTCGGAAGAGCAGGAGCGGGCAACGACGCTGATCCACTACTTTATCGACAAGTTCCACTACCGGGATGTGCAGCTCGACGACGAGCTGTCCGAGCGCGTTTTCCAGCGCTACCTGGAGAACCTCGATGGCAACCGCAGCTATCTGATGGCTTCGGACCTGGAGGAGTTGTCCCGCTACAGGTTTGCTCTGGACGATGCCATTCGCGGCTCGAACCTGATCGGGGCATTCGAGATCTTCAAACGGGTGCGCCAGCGGGTGGAGGAGCGCGTAGACCACGCGATTTCCCTGCTTGATCGCGGTTTCGACTTCACGGTGGATGAAGATGTGAGACTGGATCGCAGCCGGGCGCCCTGGGCCGCCGACCGGGCGGCGCTGGATGATATCTGGAGAAAGCGGGTCAAGAACGACTGGCTGAACCTGTCTCTGTCCGGCAAGAGCGACGAGGAGGTCGTGGATGTGCTGGCCAGTCGCTACCGGCGTATCGAGACGCGCATCAGCCAGTTGGATCGGGAGGACGTCTTTCAGACTTTCATCAACGCTTATGCCGGTGCCATTGAGCCCCACACGAGCTATCTGGCCCGGCGGGCGTCGGACAACTTCAATATCAGCATGAACCTGAGCCTCGAAGGAATCGGGGCGGCCCTGCAGAACGAAAACGAGCATACGGTGATACGACGCGTTATTCCCGGGGCGCCGGCGGATCTGAGCAAGAGCCTGTTTGTCGGGGACCGCATTACCGGCGTCGCCCAGGATGAGGGCGAGATGGTCGATGTTGTCGGTTGGCGGTTGGCGGAGGTGGTCGATCTCATTCGCGGCCCCAAGGGCAGCGTCGTGCGCCTGGAGATCCTGCCGGCGGACGAGCCGCTGAGTGGATCGAAGCGCGAGATTCGCCTGGTCCGGGATACCGTCAAGCTGGAAGGACGCGCTGCGCATCGGGAGATATTCGAGGTGCCCACCGAAGACGGTGCGCACCGGATCGCAGTGATCAGGATTCCGACGTTCTATTCCAACCTGGATGCCCGGTCGCGCGGAGAGGAGGACTTCCGCAGCACCACGCGGGATGTACGCCGGATACTTAGGGAGCTGCGCGGCGAGAACATCAACGGGGTGGTAATCGATCTTCTTGGCAACAGCGGCGGCTCGCTTCCGGAAGCCATCGAGCTGACCGGGTTGTTCATTTCAAGGGGGCCGGTCGTCCAGGTGCGTGACTCGCTGGGCCGGGTCAATATCAGCCGCGATCCGGATCCGGCGATCGTGTATTCCGGGCCGCTGGCGGTGCTGGTGGACCGCTACAGCGCGTCGGCGTCGGAGATCTTCGCGGGGGCGATCCAGGACTACGAGCGCGGGGTTCTCATCGGCGAGCCCACCTACGGCAAGGGTACGGTGCAGCGGGTGGAGAATCTCGGCAACGGCCCCGAGCTGGGCAAGCTCAAGTACACGATCGCCAAGTTCTTCCGGATCAGCGGCGACAGCACCCAGCTGCGCGGGGTTACGCCCGATATCGAGTTTCCCACCGCGCAAACCAGCGCCGACAAGGGCGAACGCTCCTTCGAGAATGCGCTGCCATGGGAATCCGTCGAGCCCGCTCGCTACGACGTCGCGGCATTCAATCCGCTGTATATACCGACCCTGCGCGAGCTACATCGCGATCGCGCGGCCGATGACCTGGGCTTCGAGTACCTGCGCAGCGAAGCCGAGGCCGCCAGCCGGATCGACGAGCAGGAGCATTTCAGCCTGAACCGCGCCGAGCGGCGCAGGATGCGGGAGCAGCTCGACAGTGAGCGGCTGCGGCGCCTCAATCTCTACCGGGAGAGCGTGGGTGAGGAGCCCTTGTCAACGCTGGAGGAGCTGAGCGAGGAAAGGCGCAGCGCGGGTCCCACGGAGGTCTCGGATGCGCACCGTGTCAAGCAGGAGGAGGCCGCAAACATCCTTTCCGACCTGATCCACCTGCAAAGACAGCAGTTGATGACACAGCGCAGCGCCGACAGCGAGAGCGATCCCCTGGAAATGGCGCCCCGCTAGGAGCGATGTGCCGACCTAGAGCGGCGACCGGGACAGCCGCTGTCTGACCGAGTCGACGGCGCCGTCCAGCGCCGTATTGATGCTGCCGAGCAGACGCTCACTGAACGATTTCCGGCCGCGGTAGCTCACCTCGTACAGCCGGGCCCGGTCGCTGACTTCGAGCAGGTAGTCGTCGCTGGTCTTGATCTCGTCCACCAGGCCCGCCGCCACCGCATCGCTGCCGTACCAGATTTCTCCC